>JAOPZD010000232.1 GCA_025964295.1 Conexibacter sp. | reverse complement strand
GAGCCAGACACAGTGATGCCTTCACCCGTCGTGCTGCCCGTCGAGTTGAACGTCGTCGCGTTGCCACAGGCGCCGGGCCGCACGATGATGCAGTGGATGCCCGTGATCGAACCCGTCGTCGTGCTCGTCGCCGGGTTGTAAGACACCGCGTTGAACTGCGGCCTCGACGACGCCGTGGTCGTGCACTGCTCCGCCGCGTTGAACCCGACCACCGTGCACGACCCAGTACGACGGAAAGTAGTGGTAGTCCAGAGGTGCAAGGGACTCGCAAACGAGAAACCATAGACGTCCCAATGCCAGTCAATGCCACCTACGCACGTGATGCCCTGCGCAGCGGCGGCGCCCGAGGCCGTCACCGTCAACGTCACCGACAGATTCGCCGTGAACGTTGCAGTAGTACCGGTCGCGTTGCCGTTGGTCGTCCAGTTCGCCGACGCCGACGACGCACCCACCAACGCCGAGGCCACCAACGCCCCAGCGACACACACCTTCATCAACCCACGAGACATAGCTCCTCCAACGGGGGCCGATGGACCCCGCATCAACCGCGACCCTGACGGCCCCGGGTTGGAATGATCCAAGCGACACCTCGCCGATTTCCACCCGATCGAAGGGGATGCCAGCCCAACCGTGCGACGCACCACCAAGCCGACACCACAGCCAGACGGCATCACCAAGCACTCAGCCATGCCCAGCGGCAGCACCAACCACACGCAGACCGTCACGGCCGACGACGAGGCCAGGCCTAGGCGGAAGCTCTCAGGATCGTGCCGAGGACCTCGAGCGCGCGCTCGCGGTGGGCGTCGAGCTCGGCGATCAGCCCGTCGGCGTCGCCGGCGCGCAGGGCGGCCAGGATGCGGTCATGGGCGTCCAGCGACGCGCGCCGCTCCTCGGGCGAGTTGTAGTACATGGCCCGGTAGGCCTCGGTGGAGTCCCACAGCAGGCGGATGACCCGCAGCGCGTGCGGCTGGCCGGGCGCGTCGAGGATCCCGAAGTGGAAGCGCCGGTTGGCCGCCAGCTCGGCGGCGACGTCGCCGCTCGCCGCGGCCTCGACGCAGTCGCGCGCGGCCTGCTCGACGCGGCCCAGCGCCTCGGCGTCCAGGCCCGGCAGCGCGAAGCGCGCCGCCCGCTCCTCCAGCAGCGCGCGCAGGCCGTAGATCTCGGCGAGGTCCGCCATGCGCAGCTCGGTGACGAAGTAGCCGCGGCGCGGCAGGTAGGTCACCTGGCCCTCCTGCTCGAGGACGCGCAGCGCCTCGCGGACCGGCGCGACGCTGAGGCCGACCCGCGCGGCGACGTCCTCCTGGTTGACCCGCCCGCCGGGCGCCAGCGCGCCGGAGACGATCAGCGCCCGGAGCTCCTCGACCGCGTGCTGCTGGGCGGTCGCGAGGCTCACCGGAACGCCTGGATGCCCGTCAGCGCGCCGCCGACGACCAGCGCGTGCACGTCGGCGGTCCCCTCGTAGGTCACGACCGACTCGAGGTTGTTCATGTGGCGGATGACGGGGTACTCGAGCGTGACGCCGTTGGCGCCGAGCACCTGGCGGGCGGTGCGCGCGACGTCCAGCGCCGCGTCGACGTTGCCGAGCTTGCCCATCGAGACGTGCTCGGGGCGCAGCAGGTTGTCGTCCTTCATCCGGCCGAGGTGCAGCGCCAGCAGCGTGGCCTGGTTGACCTGCAGCGCCATCTTGGCCAGCTTGACCTGCTGGATCTGCGTGGCGGCGATCGGCCGGCCGAAGGCGATCCGCTCGCCGGCGTAGGCCAGCGCGGCCTCGAAGCAGGCGCGCGCCGCGCCGGCGGCGCCGAAGACGATGCCGAAGCGCGCCTCGTTGAGGCAGGAGAGCGGGCCGCGCAGCGAGGTCGCCTCGGGGAGCATCGCGCTCTGCGGGAGGCGGACGTCGTCGAGCAGCAGCTCGGAGGTGACCGACGCGCGCAGCGAGAGCTTCTTGTGGATGTCCTGCGTGGTGAAGCCCGGTGTGTCCTTCGGGACGACGAAGCCGCGCACGCCCTCGTCGGTGGTGGCCCACACGACGGCGACGTCGGCGACCGACCCGTTGGTGATCCACATCTTCTGGCCGTGCAGGATCCAGTCCTCGCCGTCGCGGCGCGCGCGGGTGCGCATCGCGCCGGGGTCCGAGCCGGCGTCGGGCTCGGTCAGGCCGAAGCAGCCGATCGCCTCGCCCGCGGCCATCCGCGGCAGCCACTGGAGCTTCTGCTCCTCGCTGCCCCAGCGCCAGATCGCGTACATCGCCAGCGAGCCCTGGACGGAGACCAGGGAGCGGATGCCGCTGTCGCCGGCCTCCAGCTCGAGGCACGCGAGCCCGTAGGCGGTGGCCGACGCGCCGGCGCAGCCGTAGCCGGTGAGGTGCATGCCCAAGACCCCCAACCTGCCGAGGGCGGGCGCGAGCTCGGCGACCGGGACCTCGCCGGCCTCGAACCAGTCGCCGACGTGCGGGACGACGCGATCGTTGACGAACGCCCGGACGGCGTCGCGCATGTCGCGCTCGGTGTCGGAGAGGAGGTGGTCGATGCCGAGGAAGTCGGCGGGGCGGATCGCGGGCGGGGCGGCGGCGGTGCTGCTCATGGCGGGTCGGTCTCCTTGCGGCCAAATCTTCGAAGATCTAGGATCTTCGCAGATGTCGCCTCCCTCCGCGCTCGACGACCTCGTGATCGTCGACTTCTCCCGCGTGCTCGCGGGCCCGCTCGCGACCATGGTCCTGGCGGACTTGGGCGCCACCGTCGTCAAGGTCGAGCGACCGGGGGCCGGCGACGACACCCGCGCGTGGGGGCCGCCGTTCGACGAGCGCGGCCGGGCCACGTACTTCCAGGCGGTCAACCGCAACAAGGCGAGCGAGGCCCTCGACCTGACGACGGAGGCGGGGGCCGCGCGGGCGCGCGCGCTGATCGCGGGCGCCGATGTCGTCGTCGAGAACTTCCGCCCCGGCGTGATGGACCGCCTCGGCCTGGGCTGGGAGGCGCTGCACGCGGCCGACCCCGAGTTGGTGTACTGCTCGATCACGGGCTTCGGCGCGGGCGCCGGCGCCGCGCTGCCCGGCTACGACCTGCTCGTCCAGGCCGTCGGCGGCCTGATGTCGATCACCGGCGAGGCCGGCGGCGAACCCCAGAAGGTCGGCGTCGCGCTGGTCGACGTCGTCACCGGGCTGTTCGCCGCGGTCGGGATCCTCGCCGCGCTGCGCCACCGCGAGCGCACCGGCGCGGGCCAGCGCGTCGAGGTCGACTTGTTGTCGTCGTTGCTCGCCGGGCTGGTCAACCAGGGCTCGGCCTACACCCTGGCCGGCGCGGTCGCGGGCCGGATGGGCAACGCGCACCCGTCGATCGCGCCATACGAGCTGCTGCCGGCCGGCGCCGGCGAGCTGGTCCTGGCCGTCGGCAACGACAAGCAGTTCGCGGCGCTGTGCGCGGTGCTCGGCGCGCCCGCGCTGGCGGCCGACGCGCGCTACGCGACCAACGGCGCGCGCGTGGCGCACCGCGAGGCG
>JAOPZD010000170.1 GCA_025964295.1 Conexibacter sp. | reverse complement strand
GCCGGGGATGGAGACGAGGCCAAGATTCACGTCGCCGAGGATGGCCACCGCCCGATCCAGGGAACGCGCAGTGGGGAGTCCCGACGGGGTGGATATCAAACCTTGACGTGCGAGCAGCCCATTCGCTCGCTCGAACAGGAGATCCCCTGCGTCAGCATCTGAGACATCGGCCGCAACGATGAGATCAGTCGGTCTGGCGTCGTCCTTGCCGTCGATATCGAGCCCGGCGTGCCGCAGCATCTCTTTGTTGGCCGGCGTGCCCATCATGACCGACACCCGAGCAACGCCCGCGATATCCGCAAGTGCTCTACTCAGCTGCATCAGCCTCAATGAGTCCTGGTAGGTATTCGGCATGACGAGCGAATAGAGCATGATGGGCTTCGCCCCCCTGGATCAGGAAGTCAAGCCTGTCGACGGCCCTGAATGGGACACAAGTGCCGAAGGTCCCCCGATGTCCGGGCTCTTGGTTCCGCTGTCGCGCAAGAATTCAAGTCCCCCCTCGGACACCGACATGAACCCCCACGGTCGCTGACCGTGGGGTTTTGCCGTCCTCGGCCGTCCAGCTCGACAGACGCTGTTGGAGAACCGGAGCCGCAGGGCGATGGCGAGGAGTGGCCTGGCGAGGGCGGCAGCCTGTCGAGGCGCATGCGTTCACGACGGCAGACGGCGTTTCCGCCCGGGGGTGACGGCGCGCGCGGTCCGGACAGTGGTCTTCGCGCGACGGCCAGCGGGCTAGCACCGGAAGAGCAAAGCTGCCCTACGGTCGTCTGCGTGACGTCCACAGCCGCCGCGCGACCGGTGGTGCCGTCCGCGGCCCACGTGCGCACCGCCTACCGCGAGGAGCTCGGGCCACAGGAGCGCGCGGTGTTGTGGTCGTGGCTGGGATTCACCGGGACATTCACCGCCGTGCGCGCCATCACCTACAGCATCCGCAACGGGGTGGGGCCGTTCCGGAATCTGTCTCTGGGGGGTAGTCACCTGCACCACTACATGTGGGGCATCGCCGCGCTGGCGGGCGTCGGCGCCGTGGCCGTCCGCGGCGAGGACAAGACCCGTGAGCACCCGGCCGTAGCCATCTCCTACGGCGCGGGTCTGGCGCTGATCATCGACGAGTTCGCCTTGCTGCTGGACCTTCGCGACGTCTACTGGGCAAAGCAGGGACGCATCTCGGTCGACATCGGGATCGGGCTCGTCGCCGCTGGTGGCACCACGTTCAGCGCCATCCCGATCGTGGGGCGCCTGCGTCGTGACCGCCGTACCTCGATGCGCGGGCGGTGATCCGGCACCGGGTCATCGACGAGGGGCTGCCGGCTGAGTGTGGGCGGTGAGGGCCGGTGGCTCGTGGGCACCTGCGGAGCCATGACGGAGGAGCTCAGCCGGTGCATCCGCCCGTCCACGTCCCTGTGCACGAGCCGATGGCCTTCATCCACCACTTCGCCGGTGACCTCGCTGCGACGATGGCGGCCGGGGTGCATCCCCCGCTCCAGGTGTTGCCGTCCGTGATCCGCAGACGGCGGCGTCCCACGGGGAACGCAGTCGAGCGCGGTGCCGCGATGGGAGTACCGCCCTGGCCGGCGTGGAGCTGGCGTCGGCTCGTAGAGGTGTCAACTCCAGGGCAGGCGGCTCCGATCGGCCCAGTAGTCGGCCGCGGACTGCGGCTGCACGAGCTGCGTTACGTCCACGGACGGGTCCAGGTTCAGCGCAGCCGTGTTGCCGATCAGCTGCGGCACGGTGACCGCGCCGGTCAGGACGACGTCGCACCACGGCTGGGCGAGTGCCGCCGAGAGGGCGAGCGCGTCGACTCCCACATCTGCCGCCCGGGCCAGCCGGTGCAGTTCGGCGGTGACCGGGGACTCCGCTGCTGTCATGTCGACCCTCGAGGGAACCAGCACGGACACACCTGACGCCGGACTACCGACGGCGAGCAGATGGCAGTCGCCCGCCGCACCGCCACATCCTCCCCAGGAGGGAACAAGCGTGGCCGGCGACGGTGAGCTGCGGCAGCACGTCGACTGGCAGAACGGTCTCATCGCGCCCGCAATCCACTTCGACGAGGACGTGTACCGGCTCGAGGCCCAGCGCGTGTTCAATCCCGCCTGGCTCGTCGTCGGCCACGAGGACATGGTGCGCAAACCCGGTGACTACATCACCAACTACATGGGCGAGGTCCCCGTCATCGTCGTGCGCGACCGGTATCGCTCGACGACGTCGGCCTTGATCCGTCCACGGGGAGAGACCGCAATGCCCTGTCCCGCTGCCCAGGCGCGCACAGCGGCCGGGTCGTCACCCGAGTAGGTGGGCTTCGCAGTCTGAGCGCCACGATGACCCCCGTGCGAAGCGACCTTCCGGGCGGCCTTGACGTAGCGCGAGAAGGCATCGCGCAGCTCGCCGGCGTTGTCGTTGCTCAGGTCGATCTCGTACTCGGTCCTGTCGAGCGCGAACTTCACAGTTGTGTCGGCCGGATCACCGGTCAGGTCGTCAACCAGAACAACATGGGTCTTAGTAGCCATAAGGTCGAGGGTGCAGACTGGAAATCGCGTCGTCAAGGAGGAAGCCTGTGAGTGATGTCCCATCAGAGAAACCGAAGGGCCGTTTCCGCGTAGCTGCTCAAATCGACGACCGAATGCCAGGTCGGGAAAATTCCGTCAGGACAATGCAACGCCGTCCTGATGCCGATAGTGCCGAATGAAGAAGCGATCAACTTCAGGCACCTAGAGCCGCGATTCTGACCGCCGGTTCCCCACTGTCCCTAAATGGGCCACTCAGGGACACGGGGCGGCATTAACGTAGGCCACGAGGACCTCGCCAGAGCTCGCCTGTCGGTGGCGTTGTTCACGGCCGGGCGGAGGCATGTGCGGTCACTCGGATGGTGTGCAGGCTCGGGTCGGCCGGATCCGGGAGGACCATGCCTGCGGCGAGTCCGGTGCGCAGGTACTCCAGGACCTCGGCGTTGATGCGCTCGCCGGGGACCAGCACCGGGATGCCGGGTGGGTACGGCGTGATCTGTTCGGCGGCGATCCGTTCGACCGCGTCCTGGACGGGGACCATCTCGGCGGGGCCTAAGAATGCATCGCGTGGGGTGTCGACGCTCTCGAGCTCCAGCTCCGTCGGACTGGGCACGTGCACCGGCTTCGGCCGCGGGAGCGACGGCGCGGCGCGCCCCAGCTCCTCGAGGGCGGCGAGGAGCCGGCCGGTGGTCTGCTCGTCGTCGGCCATCGACAGCGTCGCGAGCACCCGTTGGTGGTCGCTGAGGCCGACGTCGAGGTGGCAGTTGGCGCGCAGCCAGTCCGCCGCCTGGTATCCGCTGATGCCGAGGTCGGCGACGCTGATCAGGACCTGCAGGCGGTCCAGGTCGTGGCTGTCCTCGGCGCCGAGGAGCTCGTCGTCGAGCACGTGCAGCCCGGGCAGCGCCTCGACCCGGCTCCG
>JAOPZD010000157.1 GCA_025964295.1 Conexibacter sp. | reverse complement strand
GCCCGCCGAGGCGATCAAGCTCGTCAAGGACCTCAAGCGCGCGAAGTTCGACGAGTCCGTCGAAGTCCACGTGCGCACGGGCCTGAACGTCCGCCACGCCGACGAGCAGCTGCGCGGCACCATCGCGCTGCCCAACGGCCTGGGCAAGGACGTCAAGATCGCCGTCTTCGCGCGTGGCCCGAAGGCCGACGAGGCGACCGCCGCGGGCGCCGACGTCGTCGGCGCCGAGGACCTCGCCAAGCAGATCGAAGAGGGCTTCACCGACTTCGACGTCGCCATCGCGACGCCGGACATGATGCCCATCGTCGGTCGCCTGGGCCGCATCCTCGGCCCGCAGGGCAAGATGCCGAACCCGAAGGTGGGCACGGTCACGATGGACGTGGCCAAGGCCGTCGAGGAGTCGAAGTCCGGCAAGGTCGAGTACCGCACCGACCGGACCGCGATCGTCCACCTGAACATCGGCAAGACCAGCTTCGACGAGCGCCAGCTGCTCGAGAACTACGCCGCCGTCATCGAGGAGCTCATCCGCGCGAAGCCCTCGGCGGCCAAGGGTCGCTACCTGCGCACGGTCACCATCGCATCGACGATGGGCCCGGGCATCAAGGTGGACCCGTCCCGTACCCGCGACATCCTCGGACTGGAGAGTGGTGAGACCGCGGCAGCTGCCGCGTAATCACGCTCGTCATCCGAGGCCGTCCTGAGACCGCCGGCACGCAGATCGCGCGATCTGCACCGTAAGCCCGGCAGAGGAGGCCCGTGAACAGGGACCAGAAAGCAACGGCGGTCGCCGAGATCGCCGAGCAGATCAAGGAGTCCGAGGCGGTCTTCGCCATCGACTACCGCGGCATCACCGTCGCGCAGGTCGCCGAGCTCCGTGGCCGGCTGCGTGAATCCGACGCGACGTTCCGCGTCGTCAAGAACACGCTGACCGAGCGTGCCGCCGACCAGGCCGACGCGGAGGCGCTCAAGAGCCTCCTCGAGGGCCCGACGGCGCTCACGTTCGTCCGCGGCGACGCCGCCGCGGCAGCGAAGGCGATCGCGGACTTCCAGCGATCGACCGGCGGCGAGCTCCTGCCCTTCAAGGGCGGGCTCATGAACGGCGACGCGCTCGACGCGGCGCAGATCACCGCCATCTCCAAGCTCCCCACGCGCCAGGTGCTGTACGGCCAGCTCGTCGGGATGGTCGCCGCGCCGATCACCGGCCTGGCCCGGAGCCTCAACGGGCTCGTGTCGGGTCTGGCCATCGCGCTCGGCGGCGTGCTGGAGAAGAAGGAGAGCGGCGAGATCCCGTCCGGCGACGCGCCGGCCGCCCCCGCAGCACCGTCCGAGGCGCCCGCGGCTGAGGCCGCGCCGGCGACCGACGACGACACCACTGATCAGGATGCGGAGGCCCCTGAGCCTGCTGCGTCTTCGGAAGCGCCCGCCGAGGGCGCTGACGAGCCCACCGAGACCCAGGAGTAACAGACATGGCTACCACCACCGCAGATTGGATCGAAGAGCTCAAGGGCATCTCCGTGCTCGAGCTCGCTGAGCGCATCAAGGCGCTCGAGGAGGAGTTCGGCGTGTCCGCGACGGCCGTCGCGGCGGCTGCCCCCGCGGGCGGCGGCGACGCCGGCCCGGCCGAGGAGGAGTCCTCCACGGTCGACGTCATCATCACGGGCGCCGGCGACAAGAAGATCCAGGTCATCAAGGTCGTGCGTGCCGCGACCGGCCTGGGCCTCAAGGAGGCCAAGGCGCTCGTCGACGAGGCCCCCAAGCCCGTCAAGGAAGGCATCGAGCGCGACGAGGCCGACAAGCTCAAGCAGGAGCTCGAGGAGGCCGGCGCCTCCGTCGAGGTCAAGTAAGACCTCGGCGACGCCCGTCGCCCGCAGTTCGCTTCGCCGGAGGGCGCCCCGTTGTGGGCGCCCTCCGTCGTTGTTAGGCTGAGAGGCGTCGAAGGGAAGTAGCCCGACGGCGCGTTCTCGTCAGCACGGCACGCTCCCATGAGCGGCGCCCGGGGCGCGCGGCCTCCTCTGGAGGCGGTCAAACCTTCGCGGATCATCGACCCGCGAAAGGAACCGTCTCATCATGAAGTGGATCGTCCTCATCGGCGCGCTCGCCGTCCTGCTGTCGTTCGACCTGTGGCTGGCGCGGCGCGAGAGCCGTGGTGCCGGGATGAGCGTCAGGACCGCCACGCTGCACTCGATCGGCTGGCTGGCGGTCGCGCTCGGCTTCGGCGCCGTGATGCTCGCCCTGCTCGGCGGCCGCGACGCCGGGCTGTACTTCGCCGGCTACCTCGTCGAGAAGTCCTTGTCCTTGGACAACGTCTTCGTCTTCCTGCTGATCCTCACCAGCTTCCGGATCCCCGAGGCCCAGCGCCACCGCCTGCTGACCTGGGGCATCGTCGCCGCGCTCGTGCTGCGCGGCGCGTTCATCGCCGTCGGCGCGACCGCGCTGCACCACGCCAGCTGGGTGTCCTACGTCTTCGCGGCGCTGCTGGTGTGGACGGGCTGGCGCATGTACCAGCATCGCCACGACAGCGCGGGGGAGACGGCGTTCGTCGAGAAGCTCAAGGCGCGCCTGCCCAACCTGTCGGTGCCGGCCGCGGCGGTCGCCGCGCTGGTGATCGCCGACATCGTCTTCGCCATCGACAGCGTCCCGTCGATCCTGGCCATCACCGACGACGCGTTCATCGTCTTCGCGGCCAACGCGTTCGCGCTGCTGGGGCTGGCGCCGCTGTTCTTCCTGGTCGCCGACCTCGTCGAGCGCCTCTACTACCTCAAGACCGCGCTCGCCGCGTTGTTGGTGTTGATCGGGATCAAGATGGCCGCCGGCGAGCTGTGGGGCAAGCTCGGCCCCGAGCTCTCGCTGCCGGCGATCGCGCTGGTGCTGGCGACGGGGGTCGTGGCGTCGCTGCTGCGCGACCGGCGCCTGGCCCGCGAGGGCGCGCCGTCGGCCGCCTAGGGCTCCGGGAGCGGGATGGTGGCCGC
>JAOPZD010000063.1 GCA_025964295.1 Conexibacter sp. | reverse complement strand
ACACCCAGCTGTCATCGGCCATCGTTGGCCCTCCGCGATCCACGGAGATCCCCGCACGGGTCTCCCGGTCCCGTCAACGTAATGGGACGGCGCCGTGCCGATTGGGTGAAGTTCCTCGCCCCGCGGGTGAGGGAGCGAGCGGAACGGCAACGGTCAGCTGGCGAAGCGCTCGCGCAGCAGCCGTTCCTTCTGCACCGGGGACAGGCCAGAGGTGTCGATCCAGTCGGCCCGACGGGCGAGGCCGTACTCCTCGACGGTCTTGATCTGCTGCGCTGGAACGCCACCCACGACCGTACCGGGAGCAATGTCTCTGGTCACGAGAGACCCGGCGCCGATCACCGCCCCCGCACCCACGGTCACCCCCGGCAGCAGGACCGCGTGCGCGCCGATGAACACTCCGTCTCCGACGGTGATTGGCGCGTAAAAGTAGGCGTCCGGGTGGCTGTCCCGAATGACGCGCAGCGCGCCGTCGTGCGTAATGAAGTCGACCGCGTGGCTGACGGTCACACCGTCCCCTAGAGAGACCAAGTACGGCTCACTGCCAAACGTCGTCAGGGTCGTCCCGATGAGGTCGCAGCCCTGGCCGATACGGACGCCGCGACTGCGGTGCAAGGCCACTGGATTCAAGCGCAAACGCACCAGGCCGGTGGCGTCACGGAGTACGCGGGCGATCATATGGCGCGTAGGTTGACGCATTCGGGCCAACCGCTCGTGAGTTGTCGGCCTTAACGGCCCTCGTCGCGCCACGTCGATCGGGTCGTAGGTATGCAATCGGCAGCGACCGCTGGCGATACTTGAGCGGATCTAGGCGGCCCAGCGCGCCAATGTCGTCATGAGGTCCTTGTCAAGCAACCCAGTCGTCTTGACGACATCCATCGCGTCAACCGAGGCGGCGGAGAAACGGAACATAAGTCCCGGCGTCAACCCAGGAGCGCGGACGACTTCGACTTGCACGTGATCCGCGCCGACATCAACGACCCGATACACAGCGGTGCTCCCCAGTGCGCGTTGTGCGCGAAGTTCTCCGACATGAAGGGTCATTGCAATCGTGATCGGCATCTCGCCGCCCGTAGCGCAGCACCACGGACGCCTATAAGTTAGAGCCTGGCTCTGCGAGTGGACGGATGTTCGGCCGGGACGCGGGGAGATGCGGGCCCAGGCCTGATAACGCCGATGCAAGGAGGGCATGCCGTTCCCCCGCCTGCGTCTCCGCGTGCTCGCACGCGCCCTGCTCTTCCTCTGCCTCGGACTGCTTGCCGCTGCGCCGGCATCGCCGGCGAAGCAAGGTTCCAAGGGCCGGTCCCTGCACCCAAACGTCATCAGGCAGGCCCGAGCGAAGGAGGCCCAGAGGACCGCGGCCTATCGACGCATGTATTGGGGCGCGTGGATCGGCGCTCAACTGACAGGCCAGCAGGCGCCGTGGGACTTCACTGCCGTGGAGCGGTTCGAACAGAACTCCGGCAAGCGTCTCTCCCTTCTGCAGTTCTCCAGTCCCTTCTTCAACTGCAATGCGCAGCCGTGCACGCCGTACAACTTCCCGACCACGCCTTTCAACGCCATTCGGGCGCACGGCGCGATCCCGTTCTTCTCGTGGAACTCGGCCGCCTCGCCCACCAGCAAGGAAATGCCGGACTTCCGCCTCGCCGATGTGGCAGCAGGTCGCTACGACGCGTACATCACGGAGTGGGCGACGTCGGCGGCACGCTGGGGTAACCCGTTCTTCCTGCGCTTCAACTGGGAGATGAATGGCGACTGGTTCCCCTGGTCCGAGGGCGTCAATGGCAACGGCCGCGGAACGTACATCGCCGCGTGGCGCCACGTCCACGACATCTTCACCTCCGTCGGCGCTCGTAACGCAACGTGGGTCTGGTGCCCCAACGTCGACCCGGACCGCGACTACACCGCGCTCAAGGCGCTGTACCCCGGAGACGGGTACGTCGACTGGACCTGCCTGGACGGCTATGCCTACGACACCTCGGCGAGGCAGTCGTTCGCCACGTTGTTCAGGTCCGCCTACGACCAGATCGTCACGCAGATCGCTCCCACCAAACCTATGGTGATCGGCGAAACGGGTGCGATCGACGACGGCCAAAAGGGCCGCTGGATGACCGACGCCTTCACGGCCCTGGCCGGCTTCCCGCAGGTCAAGGCCTTCATGTACTTCGAGAACGTCGACACCGCCAAGAACATCAACTGGTCCGTTGAAACGTCGGCCAGTTCGCAGACGGCGTTTCGCAAGGGGATCGGCTCGCCGACGTTCGTCGGCAACCAGTTCGGCTCGCTCGCCGCATCTCCGATTCCCGCGCCGTAGCGTCGGACGCTCACCGCGCGAGGCGCCCACACACGAAGCCGGCCAGCACGGTGGCGAGCCCGATCACGATCGCTCCGGCGCGCAGGAGCTCATTTGGCCGACCGCGCAGCGCTCCAATGATGCCTTGCGCGACGCCGAGCGGCAGGACCTTGAGCGTGTAGTCCCATTCGCTCGAGAGCCCGGACTTGTCGCCCACCAGTCGTGCAAGCTCGCCCTTGCCGAGGCCCTCGTACCAGCATCGCCGTAGGAAGTAACCCCATTCGCCGCGTTCCGGCGGCACGGTGTGGTGCACCTCAGCGGAGGGGTAGTAGATCCAGTCACGCTCGGGCCAGCGTTGGAGTGCTCGGATGCAGAAGTCGGTTTCCTCGGGTGAAGAGCGGTTCCCAACCTTGCCGAAGTCGACACGGAATCCCTCCAGCGCCACGAAGACGTCGCGCCGCACGGCCATATTGGCCGCGATCAGGTTGCGCACCGGCGCGGACCCCTGCGGCATGCCGCGGTAAGTGCAACCGACCACCCAGTCGAACTCCCTGGGAAACCACGACGGCCGCTCCCTAATCCACCGACCATGGATCTCGCCGCCGGCCCCGAGGGTGTCAGGATCGGCGAAGGGCACGACCAGTTCCTCAATCCACCGATCGTCGGCAACCACGTCGTCGTCGATGAACGCCACGATCTCGCCCCGCGCCACCGCCACGCCGCTGTTGCGCGCGCCACCGGCTCCGGCGTGGCCCGTGTTCTCCACCGCGGTGACCGACGGCAGCTCGCGCCGGACTCGGTCGAGGAGCTCGACGTTGCCGTCGATGGCGACGATCGTCTCTAGCGCCGGCACCGTCTGGCGCTCCACAGATCTCACTGCGTCGACAAGGTCGTTCCACCGTCGCTCCGTGTAGCCGGCGATGACGACCGATACCGTGTGCTCAGCATTGCGCCCCATCGCGCCGCATCCTGACATGCGAGCCCGGTACCCGCCCTCCCCTTCCGCCGACCGAAGGCCATGACTCCCCAGCCGCTGCGCGTCCTGCAGGTCACCCCGCGCGTCGCCCCCTTCGTCGGTGGCGTCGAGACGCACGTGCGTGAGGTTTCGCGCCGGCTTGCCGCCCTAGGCGTCGACGTGTCGATCGTCACACTCAACGTGGGTGGCCAGCTTGCCGCCGACGACCACCTTGACGGGGTGCCCGTCCGCCGCGTCGGTGCGCACGTCGAGGCCGCTGATCTCTTCTTCTCGCCGGAGCTGTACCGGTACGTGCGCCGCGGCGGATTCGACGTGCTTCACGTCCAGTCCTACCACACGCTCGTGGCGCCGACCGCGATGGCGGCCGCTCACCGCGCGGGCCTCCCATATGTGGTCACCTTCCACGGTGGCGGCCACTCCTCCGGGCTCCGCAACCGCGTGCGGGCGGCGCAGATCACGGCCCTGGGGCCGCTCCTGCGGCGCGCCGCCGCGCTTGTGGCGATCGCCGACTTCGAGATCCGCCATTACGGCCGGCGCATCGGGGTTCCGGAGGCTCGCTGGGTCAAGATCCCCAACGGGGCCGACCTTCCAACTCCCTCACCAAATCACTCCGCCCCGCCGGGGACCCTCATCGTGTCGCCGGCGCGCCTGGAGGAGTACAAGGGCCACCATCGCGTACTGCGCGCCTTCCCCCACGTCTTGAAGGAGATTCCGGACGCCCGCCTTTGGATCGCCGGACGTGGCCCCTTCGAGGAGCATCTACGCGCGCTCTCCGTCGAGCTGGGCGTCGCTGACCGTGTCGAGATCAGCGTGGTTGATCGGCAGGTCCTCGCCGACCGGCTCAGCAAGGCGTCACTCGCAACGCTGATCAGCGACTTCGAAAGCCATCCCCTCGCGGCACTCGAGGCGATCTCACTTGGCATCCCAGTGGTCCTAGCTAACAACTCAGGCATGGCGGAGCTGGCGAGCCGCGGGCTCGCACGAGCTGTAGAGCTCACCGACTCACCCGAGATGCACGCCGCGGCCATGGTTCAGCAGATCCGCAACCCCGTCAGCGCCGACGTCCACATCCCGAGTTGGGATGAGTGCGCGGCGGAGCTCCGTCGGCTCTACGAGCGGATCGCGACTGAGTCGCTTACCGCATCAGCCAGCGGTTGGGCAAGATGACCCAGAGCGCGCCGCAGAGCTGGCCGATGAACCACGCGATGCCGATGCCGGTGAGCCCGAGCCCGGGCATCAACGCCACGCTGAACGCGAGTGTCGGAACACACATAGCTGCATAGCCCGCCGCGACGCGGGCGGACTGCTCCAGCACGCGGCAGACGGCGAGGCCGATCGAGAAGAACACATGCGGCACCATCGCGATGGCGATCCAGCGCAACAACCCGGTCGCCCCGTCAGCGTACGCGCTGCCAAAGAGCGCAAGGAGCCACGGCGCTGCGATGAGCGTGACAACCGAGATGGGGCCGATGAGGAAGACGGTTTGTCGGAACGCGCTGATCACGTGCCGCCTGAGCTCGCCGGGGTTGCGCGCTCCCTCCACCGTCAGCGAGGTCACGAATGCGGCCGTGGCGAGCTGGAGTGCCGCCGACATCGCCCACGCGGGCGTGAAGTACGCCGCCTCGCGAGCGCCTAGCCGCTCGAGGACGAGCAGCGGCAAGGTCGAGGTAGCCACGAGGAAGAACATTGCACCGATGCCGTTGCCGGCGATGAAGCGGGCCAGCGAGCGCTTGTCGGTGGTCATGACCGTCGGCGCGGGAGTCCGAGCGAACCGGCGCGCAGTCATCAACACGAAGGCATTGACGGGAGGGATGGACAGCACGGCCGGCAGGGTCCACGCTGCGAACAGTGCCTCCGGCGTGTTCCAACTCGCGAACACCACCACCATTGCGAGCTTCACAACCGAGTACGCGGCGTTCTCAACCGGCACCCACACTGCTGAGCCCAGCCCGGTGATAGCGCTGTCTTGGAGGGCGAAGATGTTGAACACCACGGCGCCACCGATGAACGACGCCGCCCACCAGCCGTTGGACGACAAGAAGTCCAGCGACGGCGCCCAAACCTCCTGCCCCAGGACGAACCCGATCGCGAGGACCGCCGCCAGGAGGGTCCCCAGCGCGTAGGAGCCGCGGATGAGCGCGCCAGCCCGGGCCCCAGATCCGGGAAGGAAGCGGACGAGGACGTTGCCCAATCCCACTTGCGAAAAGCCTGCTAGCAGCATCATGGACGAGATAACGGCCGAGCCGACACCTACCACGTCTGCCGGGAAGGATCGAGCCGCGGCCGCCCAAAAGCCGAATCCGAAGATCGATGTCGCTCCGGCGGCGAGCACGAGCGCGTAGCTGTCCCGATGCATGGGAACAGCGACGTGCGCCCGAAGTCGACCAAGCGACGAAGAATGCATGGACTCCGCGGGCTTCACGTGACCTCGGCGCCGCTCAGCGCCGCGCTGCCTTGGCTGCGATCACCGCGCGGTAGAGCTCCTCGAAGCGCGGGATCACCCGGTCCACGGCGAACGCCTCGGCGCGCACGCGCGCGTCCGCACCAAAGCGCTCCCGAAGCTCGGGGTCATCGATAAGGCGCTGCATCGCACGCCGCAGCTCGTCGACGTCGCCCGCGGGCACCAGGAAGCCGGAAGTCCCATCCTCGATCATGTCGGCGTGGCCGCCTGGCCGCGTGCCGATCACGGCCTTACCGCGGCTCATCGCCTCGTGCACCACGCTGCCGAACGGCTCGGGCCACAGCGATGGCATGACCCCAAACAGGCTGCGCTCCCAGCTCGCCAGGACCGCCCAGTGCGGCATGCCATCGATCGTCGTCACGCCCGGAGGGATGTCGATCGGCGTGTCGGCTTCCAGAGTACCCAGCAGGACCATGGGCGGCGCGCCCTCCAACTGACGGTACGCCGCCAGCAGCGTCTCCACTCCCTTCACTCGACGCAACGCCCCGACGAACAGGATGAACGGCTCCTGGGGAAGCTGGTTCAGAATTGACCGGTCCGTGGGCTCGTCGTCCTCGACGCGGAAGCTCGGCAGCACATGGAAATGCGTTTCGTCCACCGATCCGTCGACGAAGTCACGTCGCATAATCTCCTCGACGTAGTGGCTGACGCTGTGCATCGCGTCCATCCGCCCGCGGAGGAGCGGCATCGAACTGAGCACCCCTGCCGCGGCAATCCAGCCACGCGGCTTGCCGTAGTGCTTGCCGGCGCAGCCGACGCACTTCAACGGGCTCGGGCCGGAGCAGACCTCGCCGTCGCGGATCAGCGTCGCGTTGGCACAACTGAATCCGTAGTCGCGAGCAGAAACCAACAGCGGCACGGCAGTGCTGCGCATTGCTGCGGCGCACGAGAGCGTGTACCAGCCAGCGGCGTGGACGATGTCCGGTTGGAACCCGGCCAGCAGGCGCCGGAGCTCGCGAACGGTCACGGGATCCGGGAAGGGAGGCTGGTGCCGACGGCGGGAGGGCCCCTGGATGGCTGGGATGCTGCGCAGCTGTCGTAGGCGATGGACGGTGACGCCCTCGTCGTCGTCGACCGCGGGCTGGTCGTCCTGCCACACCGTGGCGACGATCACTTCGTGCCCGCGCGCATGCAACCGCTTGGCAAGCTGCTCGGTCTGGCGTTGGGCGCCGCCGATGAACGGCGGGTAGTGATCGCTGGCGAGAAGGATCTTCACGGCTTCAGGGCTTGAGGTTCACGGTGCGATAGGGAGAGCGAGCGTCCGGCGGGGAATACAAAGCAACGGCCACGCCTTGGTCGACGCCGCCGTAGCTGCGAAGGTCGACGTTCGCCCTCCACTCCTCCCCGGGGCGCAGGGTGATACGGGCGACCGGCAACGGGCGTCGGCCGGCCAGCACCTTCACCATATACGTGGTCACTTTTGGCTCGAAGCTTTGAACGTGGAGCGCGACGGACGAGTTTCCGGAGGGCCGCATCGCCAGGACCGAGTAGCTGAGCGCACCGTGGGCCGAGCGGGGCGGCTTGGTCACAGAGATCCCGATCGCCAGCGCCGCACCCAGGAGCACGACCGCAGCAGCGGCAGCGAAAGGGAGCCGTCCTCGAGCCGGACGTGCGACAGGCTCCCCGCCTCGACGCGCCGCCCACGCATACGCCGTCACCGACAGCGCGCCGACAACGACCATCCAGGACCGCTCTGCCTTGGTGTCCAAACGCACGCCGATGACGTCCAACACGACGGCGCCCAGCGCCACGAACGCCAGCCCTCCGGCAAGGACGAGAGCGATTTGCTCAATTGGGCCCAGACGCGCGGCCTCCTCGCGACCGCGCAGCGCCCGTTCGATGGGTCCCGGCTGCGTCGTGATCAGCGAGGCGAACGCGCCCACCAGGGCGACCGGCGTGACGGCGAGCAGCAATCCACCGCCGATGTCACGGGTGACGGACGACCCATTGCCCAGCGTCACGCAGGCGACGCCAAGACCGAGCGCGGCGGCGAGGAACGCTGCACGTACCGACCTCGTCGTCATCGCGCACCCTTTGCGGTCCGCCACTGGCGGATGTCGTACACGACGGTGTCACCGCTGTCGTACACCTTGCTCACGCCCGCGAGGCGCTCGAACTTCCGACGCACGCCCGGCGGATAGCGCGTGATGGTCTGGCCGGGACGGGCGAAGTAATAGCCGATGACATTGTCATTGACGTACCTGCGATCGTCGAGCACCACGCGGTCGACCCGCTCGCGCCGCAAGAAGTCCTGCTGCCAAGCGGGCAGCGTCGACTCCTTGAGCAGCTCCGGGACGCCGGGGTGGCGGCTGCTGATGACGTGCACTGCGCCATGGACCATCAGCAGCCGGCCGGTGCTGTCGTTCGACACGTAGCGCGTGTCCACGGCCTCGTTGGCGGCAGCCCACCGTGCCGCCGTCTCGCCCTGGGGGAACACGTGCGTGCCGAAGGCGTCCACCCCGAACGGACGCGGGAGCTGCGCGCTGGCGGGCCAACCGCTCACGGACGATCCCGCCACTGCCAGCAACGCGGCTAGCAGCGGCAGCGCTCGAAGCAGCCACGAGCGACGGTCGGCCAGCCGAACTGCCACGACGGCAGCCATCAGGGCGACGCCGAGGTAGACGTACTCGGAGGCCCGGTTGGCCGTTTCCCAGGCATCCGGGAACACCCTGGCGCCGTAGACGACGATCGATGCCACAGCGGCCAGCATCAGCAGCGGCGCCATCGGCGAGCCCCAGGTCGATTTCCGTGTGGCGCGCACGCCTGCAGCGCTGGCGACGACCGCCAGCACGGCCGACAGCGCGGCCAGAAGCTTGTCGTCCAGCGGCGCCGCGTCGCCACCCTTGCCCTCGAATGGCTTGTGCGTGCTGCCGCCGGCGCCGAACGCGTCGGTCACCGAGCTAAGGGCCCGCCGGAAGATGTCGCCGAGGTAGCCGAACGTGTCCGGAGCGACGAACGCCAGCCACAGGCCAACGACGATCGTCGTCACTAGTGCCAGCGCTACCGGGGCAGCGCCACGCTGACCGCGGCGGAGTGCCACTGCGACCAGTACCCACAGCACAGCTGCTAGCGCGAGGCCGGTGACGTGGTGGGTGATCGTGATGAGCGCGATCGGCGGCAGTGCGGCGAAGGTCCACAGCGCCCGGTTCGCTTCCGGCGCGTCCCAACGTCGCAGCACGCAAAACAGTGCCAGCACGAAGAGGGGGAAACTCAGGGACTCATAGGAGAACTGCGAGCTCCAGTACAGATAATTCGGGTTGGCGCAGAAGAGCAGCGTCGCAACGCCGGCCAAGCGTGCGTCGCGGGCTACCTGCTCGAAGAGCAGGAACAGCGCGAGCGTGAGCACCACACGGGCCACACCGATCACCAGCAGCGCGCTCGGCACCACGCCCAGGTGGAACAGGTGCGCGATGCCGGCGGCCAGCGACGAGAGCCCGGGGAAGTTCGCCGAAACCGGCGAGATGCTGTTGGCGGCGTACAGGTGCCCGTCGGCGATCAGGCGGCTCGCGTTGGTCGCGTGGATCAGCTCGTCGGGAAACCCGAGCCGCGTCGGGTCGTAGAGGACCTTCAGCAGGTACATGGCAACGCCGGCGACAACCAAGATCGCCGCCCGTTCTTCGCGCGACGGTCCACGGCTGAGCATCCGCGCCAGGGCGGGGGCGAACATGAGCGCGAGCGACAGCCAGAGCAGTCCGCGGGCGCCGTTGAGAGACGTGCTCTCCCTTGCGAGCCGGAAGCTGATGGCTGCGACGACCACCCCCGTGGCGGCGCAGGCGGCGACCACGAGGAGCGCGACACCAGACGACCGCGGTGCGGTCGGCTCCGTGTCAGCGACATCACTCGCTGAAGAGAGGGCCGGTGTGCTGCCGGTCCCGTATGCGGAGACGCTCACCCGGCTCAGGGGCGGCGGAGGACGAACTGCCAGGCCCAGGGCATCCGGCGCATAGGGCGCTCAAGGGCTCGAGCCGCCCAGCGGACCTGCTGGGGCACGACCTCGGGCGGGTAATTGAAGTTGCGGACGTCTACCTGCTCGAGGCCGCCACGGGCGGCGTCGCGCAACAGATGCTTCATCGTCACGACGTAGAAGTCGTGTTCCCAGGGCGCGGGCGAGAGCTTCCAGTAGGCCTTCTGCGCGCGGACTGGGAGCCAGCCCATGAACGGCAGCCGGCTGTGCGACTCGATGGGGAAATACGGGTTCGGGATCTGCCCGACCAGCACGCCGCCCGGCTTCAGGACGCGGTGGATCTCGGAGAACGATGCCACCCGCTGCTCGGGGAGGATGTGCTCGTAGACGTTGGCGAGGATCGCGACATCGAAACGCTGGTCCTCGAACTGGAGCTCGTTGGAGAACCCGTGCGCCAGGTGCGCCCCCTCCGGGGACTCCATGTCCTGCTTGAGGCCAGGGTCGACCCCCCACCACTCCATCGTCGTCCGGCCCTTCCAGGCGTCGGTGAGCGCACCCTTCTGGCATCCGACGTCGAGGGCCTGTGTCGCGCGGGCCGGTGCGTGCCGATCGATCAGCTCACCGATCGTCTCAACGAGCACCCGGTTGCGCGTATCCCATTCTTCGTGCGACTGCAGCAGACCCGTGCCGGCCAGTCCGTCGCGCTTCTGCGTTGCCTGCTCAGCCAAGGAAGTTCCTTTCCGGGAGAGCTTGATGATGTCATCGGACGCGGCATCCTTGCCGCGCGTGGACCGACGAGGGGCCCAGAGTGATCCGGGCCCCTCGAAAATGGTCGTGCTGAGCGTCCGGCCCCTAAGCGGGGGAGACGGCGGTGATGCCCGTCGCGCAACTCGCCTCATCGGCGAACCCGAACCGGACGAACCCGCCGCTCGCGCAGTCTGCCCCGGTCGCCGGGCGCACCTTGATCTTCAGGACGCCGTAGTTGTCGGACGTGCGCGGGCGATCCTTCAGGCGGAACTTCGCCGACGCACCGATGCCGGTGATCGGGTACACGTACTTGTGGTCGGCGGTCGGGCCGGTCAGTGGTGCCCCCAGGGGTGCGATGTGGCCGAAGCCCGCTCCGCGGCTGATCTGGAAGTTGTTCCAGTGCTTGGGCAGTGGGTTCGCGTCGCACCTGTGCTTAGTCCACGGCCGGGCGAAGACGAACTCAGGGTCCTGGCCAACGGTCTTGTACCAGGAGCGGTCCTCCGACGGGAACATCGGACCCGAGTCGTCGGGCGTACCGCAGACGACGGGCCAGGGCTCGCGGACCCAGCCGTAGTACGACGGGAAGTAGTAGTTGATCGTCCCCTGCACCTCAGCCACCCAATGGCTGCCCGCGGGCAGCACGTTCGAGGTGACCGCACCCGCGAAGCCGTCGTTGTTCGGCTCGTAGGCGTCCAGCCTGAGGTGGTTGCTCGTCGGGATGTTCGCGGTCGCGACGCCCGTGGCACCGCTGCAGGCGATCGCCATGATGCCGAAGGCGATCAGAAGCTTTGCGCGCTTCATGTTGTGGGTTCTCCGTCGTTCCTGTTGGAGTTGAAAGGACTACGCCGTCGCCAGGACGGCGTCGCCAGACCGAAGTTGGGTGTGAAGCTCGCGG
>JAOPZD010000149.1 GCA_025964295.1 Conexibacter sp. | reverse complement strand
GCGCGCCGGGCGCACGCGTCGACCGCGCACTTCAGCCGGTCGTTCAAGGAGGTCTTCGGCGAGACGCCGCATCAGTACCTCCAGACCCGCCGGATCGAGCGCGCCCAGGAGCTGCTGCGGTTGAGCGACCTCAGCGTCGGCGAGGTCTGCGTGGCGGTCGGGTACGCGTCGCTGGGGTCGTTCAGCGCGACGTTCAAGCGCACGGTCGGGATGGCGCCGACCGCCTGGCGCGAGCAGGTGCGCGAGGAAGCGCTGCTGGCGCGGATCCCCTCGTGCTTCCGGCGCGAGTGGCAGCGGCCGCGCGCGGTGCCGGACAGCAGGATTCGATAAGCGCCGGACGCCCCCGGGGCGTAGCTTGCCGCCCATGCCCAATCTCCATGTCGGAATCCTCTGCGCGATGGTCGGCGACCAGGACGAGGCGCTCGCCTGGTACACCGAGAAGCTCGGCTTCGAGAAGCGCGCGGACATGAACGCCGGCGACTGGCGGTGGATCACCGTCGGCGCCCCCGGCCAGCCGGACTTCGAGATCTCCCTGATCGATCCGAGCGTGCGCCCGGACATCGCCGACGACGTCCGCTCGCTGATGGCCCGCGGCGGCCTCAACGGCATCATCATCCAGACCGACGACTGCCGTGCGGCCTACGCCGAGATGCGCGACCGCGGCGTCGAGTTCACCAGCGAGCCGGAGGACGTCTTCTACGGCATCGACTGCGGCTTCCGCGATCCGTTCGGCAACGCCTACCGGTTGACGCAGGTGGCCGCGGTGATCGCCGAGCCGACGCCGGAGACGACGCCTACCGGCTGACGAACGCCTCGTGCTGGGCGCACGCGCCGGCCCACAGCCGCGCGACGCGCCCGGCGCCGAGGGCGTCGGGGTCGATGCCGAAGACGCGCTGCAGCGTGTCGGCGAACGCGGCCTCGTCATCCAGGACGGCGGACGTGTCGTGGTCCGGGCCCTTGCGCGTCAGCGTCCGGGCGCGCAGCGTGACGACGTGGTCGTCGTGGGGCTGCTGGACGACGAGCGTCTTGACGAAGCCGGACTCGGGCGACGTGGCGAGGCGGAGGTGATGCGGCGCGAAGGCCTCCAGGCCGGCGGGCGCGTCGCCGAAGCGGAAGCCGGGCGTCGAGCCCCACGCGTGCTGGCCGACCCACCAGCCGTCGCCGTCGCGCTCGGTCGTCCAGCGCAGCGGCCCCTGCACGTGCGCTCCGGTGCGCAGCGGGACGGGCTCCAACGGCCCCTCTCCCCAGCCCGCGTCGCACAGGAAGCGCTCGCCCCCGGCGGTCGCGACGACCAACGCCAGGTGGTTGGTCGGCGCGCCGCCGGCGCGGGCCCCGCGCGCGTCGACGAGCCCCTCGCGGCGCTGCACCGCGAACCCGAGCGCGTCGAGCAGCGTCTGCATGATGGTGTTGATCTCGAAGCAGTAGCCGCCGCGCCCGGTCGCCAGCGTGCGCTCCACGAGCACGTCGGGATCCAGCGGCGCGTGCTCGCCGAGCTGGGCGGTGAGCCCGTCGTAGGCCAGGTGCGTCAGGAACGCGCGATGGACGCGGGCCAGGCCCGCGGCGTCGGCCACCGGGCGCTCGGCGATCCCGATGCGGGCCAGCAGCTCGTCGATCGTCGCGGCGTCGGGCATCGCGACGCAGCTTGCCACAGGCGCCGCGTCGTGCCGCGGAGGCGGGCCGGCGACGTGCGCCGGCCCGCGCGGTCCGATCCCCGCGGCTACTTGGTGTGGATGGTGACCGTCGTCCCGGTGTTCGGGACGTACATGCCGTTGGTGACGCCTGCGTAGACGCGGTACTTGCCGCCGCGGCGGATCGTCACGTGCTTGGTGTAGGTCGACGACGCGCTGCTGTTGTGGCGGGCCGCGGTGCCCGCGATCGTCACCCAGTGGTTCTTGGAGTTCAGCTTCTGGATCGCGATCGGCGTGCCGTCGACGGCCGGCCGGATCGATCCGCTGAACGTCAGCGTGTGGCCGCGCTTGACGGTCCTGGTCCCCAGGTGCGTCGACACGCGGACCGCCACGCTGACCACCACGATCGGGCTGACGACCGACGGCTTGTCGGGCAGCGCGACGCGGTACTGGGTGTTGAACGCGACCGACTGCAGGCCGAAGCTGAAGTTGCCCTGCGCGTCGGTGACGAGCTTGTTGCCCACCGCCTTGAACCCCTGGGTGTAGGGGAACGGGTTGCTCTGCAGGACGACCTCGCGGCCGCCGTTGCCGGTGCCGGTGAGCTGGCCGGCGAGCGTGGTCGTCGCGCCGGGCAGCAGCGGGTTGGGCGTCGCGGCGAACGTCACGCCCAAGGGCTGGGCCTTGGTCTTGAAGGCGCGGTCGCCGCCCTTGGTCAGGCCCTTGCCGTTGCGGGCGATGAGCCGGAAGTGGTAGGTCGTGGCGGGTGCCAGCCCGCTGATGTCGGCGGTGATCGTCTTCTTGCCGTCGCCGCCGATCGTCTGCTCGGGCGTGACCGCCCCGTAGGCGCTCGTGGTCCCGTACTGGAACTGGAACGTGGTGGTGTCGCCGTTGGGGTCGACCGACCCCGTCAGCCGGGCGGTCTGCTGGGCGACGCTGGCGGCGCCGCCGGTGGTGACGCCCGGAGCGGTGGCCGCCTGCGCGGCGGTGGGCAGCACGAGCGTCAGCGCGAGCGCGCCGGCGCGGAGCGCCCACTTGATGGACCTTCGGTGCATCGTCCCTCCCGATGGGATTCTGGTTCGTTCCTGGATGCCAACACGCGAGCAGGCCGCGTGTCGCGGTCCGGTACCCAGATTTCCCTAGTTACTCGCGCGAGCAGGCTGCGCGAGGGCCGCGTCGATGAACGGGCCGACGGTGCCCAGCTGCGCCGGGAGCCGCCGGGTGCGGTCCTCGGCGACGGCGTGCAGGACGAGCTCGTTGACGGCGCCCAGCAGCGCGATCGCCGTCGGCCGGCCCAGGCGCGCGCCGTCGCCGCCCTCGCGCACGATGCGCCGCAGCAGCTCGGCGTAGCGGCGGTTGACCGCGAGGTGCAGCTCGAGCGCCTCGGCGCCCGCGGCCTGGATCTCGACGTGGAAGACGCGCGTCAGCTCCGGCCGGGCGGCCAAGGCCTTCAGGTAGGCGGCGATGACGGCCTCGACGCGCTCGCGCGTGGGCGGCCCGGGCGCCGCGGCGCGCTCGGCGGCGTCGTAGACGAGGTCGGAGGCCGCCTCGTAGGCGGCCAGCAGGCAGCGCTGCTTGTCGGCGAAGTGGTCGTAGAACGTGCGCTTGGAGATCCGCGCGCCGCGGGCGAGGTCGTCGATCGTCACCGCGGCGTAGCCCTTCTCGGCCACGAGCGTGCCCATCGCGGCCAGGATGCGGCTGCGGACCTCGGTGGCCGGGACGGCGGCGGGCATCTCGGTCCGACGGTAGCAGCGCGGGCGGCACGTTGGTACTGTCCGGTACCAATGTCTGCCATCAACCGCCAGATCCGCCTCGCGGCGCGCCCGCAGGGCGAGTGCAAGCCGACCGACTGGGAGCACGCCGACGCGCCCGTGCGCGAGCCCGGCGACGGCGAGTTCGCCGGCGTCACGAAGCTGATCTCGCTGGACCCCGCGATGCGCGGCTGGCTCAACGACGCCCGCTCCTACATCCCGCCGGTCGGGATCGGCGAGGTCATGCGGGCCGGCTCCATCGTCGAGGTCACCGCGTCCAACCACCCCAGGTACGCGGTGGGCGATCACGTCGTGGGGACCTTCGGCGTCCAGTCCCACGTCGTCTCCGACGGCAAGGGGGCGCTGAAGGTCGACCCGGCCGCCGCGCCGCTGCCCACCTACCTCGGCGCGCTGGGCATGCCGGGCATGACCGCCTACTTCGGCCTGCTCGACGTCGGCGCGCTGAAGGAGGGCGAGACCGTCCTGGTCTCCGGCGCCGCGGGCGCGGTCGGCTCGATGGTCGGCCAGATCGCCAAGGTCAAGGGCGCGCGCGTGGTGGGCATCGCCGGCGGGCCGGAGAAGTGCGCGCTGCTGACCGACGAGCTCGGCTTCGACGCCGCGGTCGACTATCGCTCAGACGACGTCAAGGGCGCGCTGCGCGCCGCGACGCCCGACCGCGTCGACGTCTACTTCGACAACGTCGGCGGCGACATCCTCGACCTCGCGCTCACGCGCCTGAACCTGAAGGCGCGCGTGGTCATCTGCGGCGCGATCAGCCAGTACAACAACGAGAGCCGCGTGCAGGGCCCGTCGAACTACCTCACGCTGCTCGTCGCCCGCGCGCGCATGGAGGGCTTCGTCGTCTTCGACTACGCCCGGCGCTACGGCGAGGCGGCGGCGGCGATCGCGGGCTGGATCGGCGAGGGCCGGATCCACACCAAGGAGCACGTGGTCAAGGGCGCGGTCGACGACTTCCCCGACACGCTGCAGATGCTGTTCCGCGGCGAGAACGTCGGCAAGCTCGTCCTCGAGGTCGCGTGATGGAGCTGCGCGACAAGGTCGCGGTGGTCACCGGCGGGGCGTCGGGGCTCGGTCGCGCGACCGCCTTGGCGCTCGCCGCCGAGGGCGCCGAGGTGGTCGTCGCCGACCTCGACGAGGCCGGCGGCCGCGCCGTCGCCGAGCAGGTCGGCGGCCACTTCTTCGCCTGCGACGTCTCGGACTTCGACGCCAACCAGGCGCTCGTGCGGTTCGCCGTCGACACCGCGGGCGGCGTCGACATCGCCTACCTCAACGCGGGGGTGGCGAGCGGCTTCAGCCTCGGCGAGGACTTCGACCTCGCCCGCTACCGGCTGGCGATGGGCGTCAACCTCGACGGCGTGATCTTCGGCACCCACGCCGTCCTGCCCGCGCTCAAGGCGCGCGGCGGCGGCGCGATCGTCGCGACCGCCTCGCTCGCCGGCCTCGCGGTCGTCCCATTCGACCCGGTCTACGCCGCCAACAAGGCCGCGGTCGTCAACCTCGCCCGCGCGCTGGGTCCCGCGCTCGCGGCCGACGGCATCACCTACAACGCGATCTGCCCCGCCTTCGCGGAGTCCAAGATCGTCGAGCCGATCCGCGAGGTGCTCGCCGCCCAGGGCGTCGAGCTGATTCCGGCCGAGACCGTGGCGGCGACGGTGCTGCGCATCATCACCGGCGGAGCGACCGGCGAGGCGTGGTTCGTCCAGCCCGGCCGCGAGCCGGCGCCGTTCCTCTTCCGCAACGTCCCGGGACCGAAGACCGGCCAGGCGGCGCGACCCGGCGACATGTAGGGGTTGCCGCGGGGGCCACGGCCTGAGGCCCGCCCACGCGGAAGCTGGGCGGACCTCCCGTGGCCTGTACTGCACTAGGACCATCTTGGAGTCGGAGACGCTAGGACGCGTCTGCCGCTCCATACACCCGAGCCAGCTTAGGGGGGAACGCCGTTCCCTTCCACCGTTCGTGGTGCCGACTGGCCTAGTCCGGCGCGGCGACGGCCGGCTCGAGGTCGAACGAGTCGACGTACTGCTCCGGGTAGCCGTACATGCCGTGCTCGACGATGTCGAGCCCCGCCTGCTCCTCCTCGGTGGTCACGCGCAGGCCGAAGACCGCCTTGATCGCCGCGAACGTCATGTAGGACAACACGAAGACCACGACGAACGCGATCGAGACGCCGAGCGCCTGGACGCCGAGCTGCGTGAACGAGCCGGTGTAGAAGAGGCCGGGGTCGCCGACGACGTCGGGGCCGCCGACCAGGCGCGGGGAGGAGAACAGCCCGCAGCTCAGCGTGCCCCAGACCCCGGCGACGCCGTGGGCGCTCAGCGCGCCGACCGGGTCGTCGAGCTTGCGGTCGATCAGCAGCACCGACCCGACGACGAGGCAGCCGGCGACGAGGCCGATGATCGGCGCGGCCCAGAACTCGACGAACCCCGACGGGGCGGTGATGGCCACCAGCGCGGCGATCGCGCCGTTGCCGATCATGCCGACGTCGAGGCTGCGGGTCAGCGCGCTGGCCGCCAGCGCGGCGCCGACGACGCCTGCCGCGGCGGCGAGGTTCGTCACCACGACGACCTCGGCGAAGCGGTTGCCCTCGGTCCCCAGCGTCGAGCCGGGGTTGAAGCCGAACCAGCCCAGCCAGAGGATCAGCACGCCGATGCCGAACAGCGGCATCGAGTGGCCGGGGATCGCGCGCGGCCGGCCGTCGGGCCCGTACTTGCCCTCGCGCGGGCCGAGCAGCAGCAGCGCCGCGAGGCCGCCCGTCGCGCCGGTGAGGTGTACGACGGTCGAGCCCGCGAAGTCCTGCATCCCGGCGCCGAGCTGGTCGAGCAGCCCGCCGCCGAAGATCCAGTGGGCGACCAGCGGGTAGATGAGGCCCGCGAAGACCACGCCGTAGATGGGGTAGGCGATGAAGCGGATGCGCTCCAGCGTCGTGCCCCAGACGATCGACAGCGAGACCGCGCAGAAGACCAGCTGGAAGAAGAAGTAGCCGGCGCCCGCGCCGTCCAGCGCGCCCGCGATCGGGCTGCCGGGATGCAGGACCGAGCCGTGGGCGAGGAAGAACCCGGAGTCGCCGGCCAGCGCGGCACCGCCGCCGAAGGCCAGCGCGAAGCCGACCGCCCACCACGTCAGCGACGCGACGGAGAAGTTCACCAGGATCTTGGCGACGACGGCGCCGGCGTTCTTGCCGCGCGAGAAGCCCATCTCCACGCAGGCGAAGCCGGCCTGCATGAACATGACGAGCACGCCCGCGACGATCACCCACGTGGTGTCGAGCTGGGAGGCGACCTGCTGGAGGGTCATCGGTCGGCGAGGTCCTTGAGGCAGAGCTGGTCGGCGGGAACCGGGCGGCCGAGCAGGTAGCCCTGGCCGAAGGGGCAGCGGTGCTCGCGCAGGAACGCGAGCTGCTCGGCCGTCTCGATGCCCTCGACGATCGTGGTCATGTCGAGCGCCTCGGCGAGCGCGAGGATGGCGGCGACGATCGCCGCCGAGCCGCGGTCGTCGGGCACCTTGTCCAGGAACGCGCGGTCGACCTTGAGGACCTGGACGGGCAGGTCGCGCAGGCGGGCCAGCGACGAGTGCCCCGCGCCGAAGTCGTCGATGGCGATCGTCAGGCCGGCCTCGTGGAGCTCGTCGAGCAGCGAGCGGTGGCGGTGGGCGTCGCTCATGACGGCGGTCTCGGTCAGCTCCGCGCAGAACTGCTGCGGGCGCAGGCCGTGGGCGGCGATCCGCTCGGCGATCGAGGACACCAGGTCGGTCCGGCGCAGCTGGCGCGGCGACAAGTTGAAGGACAACCGCGGGCGCTCGCCGGCGGCCGCCCAGCGCAGCGCCTGGGCGCACAGCTCCTCGATGACCCAGTCGCCGATCGCGTCGATCAGCCCGGTCTCCTCGGCGATCGGGATGAAGTCGCCGGGCGGGACGAGCATCCCGGTGGCCGGGTCCTCCCAGCGCACGAGCGCCTCGACGCCGGTCAGCCCCTGGTCGCCGAGCGCGACGATCGGCTGGTAGTGCAGGCGCAGCTCGCCGTCGCCGATGGCGCGGCGCAGGCGGGTGGTGAGCGACAGCCGCGCGCGGGCGTCGCCCTCCTCGTGCTGGTAGATGGCGACGCTGCCGCTGCCGGTGCGCTTGGCCTGGTACATCGCGGCGTCGGCGTTCTTGAGCAGGCTCTCGGCGTCGTCGGCGTGCTCGGGGAACAGCGCGACGCCGATCGACGCGCCGATGTGGAACTCGGCGTCGGAGATCTCGACCGGGCGCTCCAGCGCGCCGGCGATCCGCTCGGCGGCCAGCTGCGCGGCGGCCGCCGCGGTCTCGGCGCCGGCGCAGTGCATCAGCAGCAGGAACTCGTCGCCGCCCTGGCGGGCCAGGACGTCGCCGCCGCGGACGAGCTCGGAGACGCGGCGCGCGGTCTCGCGCAGGACCTCGTCGCCGGCGGCGTGGCCGAGCGAGTCGTTGACGAGCTTGAAGTTGTCCAGGTCGAAGTACAGGAGCGCGACGGCCTCGCCGGAGCGCCGGGCGCGCGCGAGGTCGGTGCGCAGCTGCTCCTCGAGCTGGGTGCGGTTGGGCAGGCCGGTGAGCGCGTCGTGGTAGGCCAGGTAGGCGACCTGGGCCTCGGCGCGGCGGCGCTCGGTGACGTCCTCGCCCGAGCGCAGGACCGCGAGGATCTCGCCGTCCTCGTTGCGCAGCGCCGAGTTGCGCCAGGCGATCTTGCGGTCGCCGCCGTCCTTGGTCCGGACGAAGGTCTCCAGGCTGTCGCGCGGCGGCTCGACGCCGGAGACCAGGCGGGCGAAGGCGCGGCGGGCGTCGAGGCGGTCGGGCGCCGGGACGACGGCGTCGAACCAGTCGCGGCCGAGCAGCTCGTCCTCGGCGAAGCCGAGCAGCTCGAGGCCCTGGCGGTTGACGAGCTCGACCCGGCCGCGCTGGTCGAGGACGACGACGAGCGTGCTGGCGACCTCGAGGTAGCGCTGCGCGCGGTCGCGCTCCTCGCGCAGCGTGCGCTGCGTCGTGATGGTCGTGGTGACGTCGGCGAAGGTGAGGACGATGCCGCCCGCCGTCCCGGCCGCCGGGTTCAGCGGGCGCGCGTGCACGCGCAGCCACTGCGGGTCGCCGTGGGCGTCGGTGCGCGTCGAGGTGCCCGCGATCGGGCGGCCCTCCCGCTGGGCGATCGCCGACAGCGACTCTCCGGCCGCCAACGGCCGGCCGTCGTGCTCGGCGACGATCGTCAGGTCGTCCTTGAACGGCGCCACGGCGCCGGCGAGCTCCTCGGCCGACAGCTCGAGGATGCGCAGGGCGCTGGCGTTCCACGACACCGCGCGACGGTCGGAGTCGGTGACGACGACGCCCTCGTCGAGACCTTCGACGACGGCCCGGGACAACTGCTCCGCGGCCCGCGCCGCCTGCCGGGCCCGTTGCTGGGGACCGAGATCGACGACGAGGCCGCGGCTCTTGAGCTGTCCGGCCTGCCTGCCCTTGCGGCGCCGCTCCCCGAACGGCGCACTCAATCCCCTGCCATGCGGCATGTCTGTCCGGTACATCGACGGACCGGTTCGGGGATTGAGGAAGCTTGCAGTCTTCGTGCAAGCTTCCGTGCGCCAGCGGGCACCGCCGCAAGGGCGGCAGGTCAGTGGATCACGCGACCGGCTCTGGCTCCGGCGCGTTCTCCGGCGGGGCGATCAGGTCCTGGACCGGGACCTTCAGCGCTGCCGCCACCTGCATGACCGTTCGCAGTCGAGGCTCGCGCAGACCTCGTTCCAACCGGCTGACCTCCGTCGGGTGCAGACCGGCGAAATGCGCGAGCATCTCCTGGGACCAACACCGCTCCTTGCGCAACCGGCGCAGGTTGGCGGCGAGCTGCATCTTCGCTTCCATCGGGATCTCCTGTCTTCCGCGTGGCCTCGAACCTATGGGTGTGTACGAGTCCTCGGGAGTAGTTTGCCCGATTTTGAGCAGTGAGGGACGAAAACGTGTGCAAAGGTTTCAGCGCACCGGACGATGGAGTGGGGCTGGGTGTGACATGCGGCGCCTCACGCGTCCACCGGCAGAGAGACCGTATCCCAGTGCCAGCGCTGCGGCCACCGCACACCCCGCCGCTCCGACACCCAGCGCCGCGCGAGCCCCTGCCAATTGGCCCACGGCTCCCACCAATGGACCGCCAATTGGGGTCGATCCCATGAACGCCACGATGTAGAGCGCCACGACGCGGCCGCGCATCGCGGGCGCGGCGCGGAGCTGGAGGGTGGCGTTCGTGGTGGAGGAGAAGACGACGGATGCGGCGCCCGCGCCGGCCAGGAACACCGCGGCGACCACTGGGGTCGGGCTCAGCGCTGCTGCGCCGAGCCCAGCGCTGAAGACCAGTGCCGCCGCTGCGATCGTCTTCACGCGCGGGGCGACACGTCCGGCGACGGTGAGTCCTGCAACGACTGAACCACATCCCATCGCTGCGTAAAGGAGCCCGAACCCGGTGGCGCCGAGGTGGAAGGTCTGGTGGGCCAGCAGCGGGATCGTGACCTGGAACTCGTAGGCCAGGGTGCCGACGAGGGCCATCATCAGCAGCGGGACCAGGAGGTCCCTGCGGCCCTTGACGTAGGTGACGCCGTCGCGGACCGCGCGGGGCTGCCTGCGCGGCGGGGTGGCCGGGCGGTGGAGCGCCTTGGCGTCCATGGCGAGGAGTCCCGCGAGCGGCGCGAGGAACGACGCGCCGTTGATCAGGAAGCACGCGCCGACGCCCAGCAGCGCGATGATGCCGCCGCCGGCGGCGGGGCCGACCATCCTCGCCGCTGCCGCCACCGTCGAGTTGATGGAGATCGCCCGCGGGAGGTCCTCGTCGTCGACGAGCTCGGAGACGAAGGCCTGGCGGGTGGGGACGTCGAGGGCGCGGGCGACGCCGAGCCCGAGCGCGAGGACCCAGACCATCCACAGCTCGACGACATGCGTGATCGTGAGCGCGCCCAGCACCAGCGCCAGGGCCGCCTGCAGCGCCTGCGTGCCGAGCAGCATCTTGCGCTTGTCGACGCTGTCGGCCACCGCGCCGGCGAACGGTCCGAGGAGCAGGACCGGCAGCGCCTGCAACGCCACCGTGATCCCCAGCGCGCTGCCACTCGGCGTCAGCTGCAGCACCAGCCACGCCTGCGCGACCGTCTGCAGCCACGTGCCCGGGACGCTGATCAGCTGGCCGGAGAAGTACAGGCGGTAGTTGCGGGTGCGCAGCGGGGCCACCCTTACGGTGTAGCGGGTCGGGACAGGCTGCCAGATGGCTGTGGACCACGCGTGGACGGACTACGACCGTCACCGCTCAGGTCCTTGGTCCATCGAAGAGGGGGAAACGCATGTCTCGAAGGCTCATGAAGCTGTGCATCGCCGCGGCGCTGGTCGCCGCGGCGCTCGCGGGGGCGTCCTCGGCGTCGGCGAACTGGACGACGAACGGCAGCGCGACGGGGACGCCGTTCTCGCTCGCCGCGGCCGGCGGCATCCAGTTCAAGTACAACACGACGGGCGCCGCGTCGCTGGTCTACAGCTGCAGCTCGAGCTCCATGGCCGGCGTGCTCAACGGGCCGTCGCTGAGCTCCGGCACGGGCATCGCCCAGCTGACGCCCTCCTACGCGGGCTGCTCCGCCGCCGGGCGCTTCTACGCGACGAAGTGCTCGCTGGCGTCGCTGAACGCCGTCGCCTACAACCCGGCCACGTCGCTCACCTCGAGCGTCCTGGCGAACATCACGTGCAACGTCACGTGGGGCGGCTCGTGCGGCAACTCGACGACCGTGACCGGCGGGATCACGATCACCGGCTCGGTCACGACCACCTACGGGAACACGACGCAACAGCTGACGATCAACACCGCGGGGCAGGCGCTGTCGGCCACGTGGACGTCGTCGGCCTGCTACGGCGGCTCCCAGCCCGCCTCGGTCCAGCTGACCAACAGCACGGGGACGGCGCCGATCTACACCGTCAGCTCGGCGTTCAAGCCCCAGATCACGAACTGATCGGGGGCGGCGATGGCGCGCGGTCCCGGCGACGCCGGGCGCCCCGCGCCATCGCCACGCCGTTGGCCAGCAGGCCGGCGAGGCCCAGGAGCGACAGCGCCTGGCCGGCGACGACCGGCAGCGGCTTGGCCGCGCTGATCGTCACCTTCGCGGCCCCGGGGGTGGCATTGGCGTCGATCTGCATGATGCTCATCCGCGTGCTGTCGACGAGGGCGACGAGCCTTGCCCCCTCGAGGTGGACGAGCGGCGGGAGGGTCAGCACGTTGCTGACCACCAACTGGCCGGGCGCGGCGTTGACGATCGTCGAGGCGCGGTCGCCCTTCTCCGCGTCGGCGGCGTCGAACACGAGTTGGGCGGCCGCGTCGTTGGCCTCCTTGATCCGAGGCAGTGCATGCGCCGTGTAGTCGGCTGCCCCGGGCATGCCCTGGCGCGACATGTAGGGCTGCTCGGACTTGAAGGGCGGCTGCGTCGAGTTGGCGTGGCGGTGCAGCACCACTTGCTGGGCGCCGAGCCCGACCGAAAGCGCCGTGATCGGGACGACGACCCACGCCCAGCGCTGCCTCGGCGGCGTGGCGCGCCGTGCGAGCACGAGGGCTGCGAGCACCGCGCCGCTGCTGGCGAGCAGGATGTAGCTCTCGATCCGGAAGCTGAACTGCACCAACCGGTAGATCCGCGGCAGCGCAAGGAGGATCCCGGCCGTCGTCATCACGACGATCAGCGCCGCCACCGCGGCGATGAGCACGAGCAGCGTCCGGGTCCACGAGTCCCGCAGGCGCGACCGGAGCACCGGCACCGTCAAGCCGGCCCAGGCGAGGGCCAGGACCGGGAGCTCCAGCGCGAAGGTCGGGTTCGCCCATGAGGCCGCGGCGCGGTTAAGCGGCAGGAGGTGACCCCAGTCGACGTACTGGTCGAAGGTCCGCAGGTAGTCCTTCCAGAGGTCGTCGGTCGAGGCGATGAACGTCTGGGACTGGTAGGCGATGTCCGGGAGCAGGAACCACGCGTTCACCAGCACCGCCGGCACCACCACGCTCGCGACCCGCAGGAGTCCCGGCCGCGTCACCTGGCGGCGCGCGGCGGGACCACATGCGCAGAGCGTCGCGGCCAGCAGCACCAGGACCGTCGTGCCCCACAGCAGGGTGATGTTGTGGCTGCCCGTGAACAGGAGGCTGCCGAGCGCGAGCGCCAGCGCGGGCAGCGGGCGCAGCCGGTCGGCGCGCAGGACGCTGAGCGCCGACGCCACGAGCAGCGGGATCGTCGACACCGCGGCGAACTCGGGCCAGTCCGCGCGCAGGAAGATGTTGGCGAGGTAGTACGGCGAGCTGACGAACAGCGCCGCCGGCACATGGGACCACCACGGACCGAGCCCAGCCGTACGCCCGAGCCAGTACCAGCCGCCATACGCCGCGGCGAACCCCAGCAGCCACGTGACCGTGTAGGCGATCAGCGCCGATCCGAAGATCGTGGCCAGCACGCCGGCGAACGCGAACAGCGTGCCGCCGTAGAACGCGAAGTGCGGGTTGAAGACCTGCAGGCCGTCCTGGGCGAAGAGGGACGGGACGCCGTTGGCCTGCAGCGACCCCGCCTCGTGGGCGATGTACCAGAGGTGCCCGTAGTAGTCGCGGCCTTTGTCCGTGCCGCCGAAGATCAGCGGCCGGGCCAGCAGCAGGATGAGCAGCGCCGCGCCGCCGACGTGCACCAGCCATGACGGGATCGTGCGTCGCGCCGCTCGCGCTTCGACGATCGTGGCAACCCGGGCCGCTTCCGAAGACGTGCTCATGATGGTCGGCATTACAGCCGCCCCTCGCAGGACTTCGGAAAAGGCCGCTGACAGCCCGGCAAGGAGCGAGCCGTCCCAGTCGCTTCGACCGCCGGCTCGGGTCGTGGTGTCGGTTGGCAGGCCGGGATCGGTCTGCCGGTTGGCTGTGGAATGGGCTTGTCGATGTGTCGCAGCATGGGGCCGGCATCGCTTTCGGTCCGGTGGAAGCCGGGGCGCGGTGCCGCTAGGACCGTCCATTCGCGGGGCCGTGAGGGCCAAGCTTGAGGCGGGGTCCATCGGCCCCGAGGGGGAACGTCATGTCTCGTAGGTTCATGAAGGTGTGTCGCCGGGGCGCTGGTCGCTTCGGCGGTCGGCGTCGGCCAACTGGACGACCAACGGCAAAGCGTCAGGTACTACTGTGCAATTCCGGTCGGTCCAGTCGACGACGTTGTCGGTGACGGCGGCGGGCGCGGCCGGCACGCAGGGCATCACGTGCACGGGTGGGCTCGACGCGCATGTGGACTTCTTCGGCCCGTCGCTGGCCAGCGGCAACTCCATCGCCACTATCACTGCGCTGGACTTCCTTCCCAGTTGCGTGGTGGCCGGGTTCTCCGCGGCGGTGAAGTGCACCAACACGGCGTCGTCGATGTCGGTGCTCAACGACGTGTCCTATGACGCGGGAACGAGCACGTCGACGGGGACCATCACGGGCATCCACTGCATCGTGGTGCGACTGGGCAGCTGTGGCAACGCGACGACGTTCAACGCGACGGGCAGCACGACGGGCGAGGGCATCACTGTGTCGGGCTCGGTCGGTGCGACGTATGGCAATACCACCCACCAGCTGACGATCCTGAACAATGCTCAGTCGCTGAACGCCAAAGTGGTCATCTCCCTCCTGCCTACAGGGCACGGGCACGGGCACGGCGACCGGGCAGTTCGGCCCGACGGCAGGCGGCAACGTCGTCCTGAGCCCGGACGCCGGCTCTGAGGTCCCTCAGATCACGAACTAGCCCTCCGGCATCGATCCGGCCCGGCGTCGCCACCCGATGTGGCGACCTGCAGCACGAAGGCGCCGCGCTCACGCGCGGCCCCTTCTGTGTGGTGGGCGGGTCAGGCGCTGAGCGTCAAGTGGTCGTCAAGTGGGTGCCTGCAGGGCATCGGGAACCGGGTCGGCGGCCGGGTTTTCACGCCGTCGCCTTCGTCATCCTGCCGCACGTCGCGGCCTCCGAGCGGTTCCGGATCACCAACTAGGCCGCTTCGAGGACGGGCTCGAGGCCTTGACGGTCCGGCAAGGGGGACGGGCAGCGCTGGGGGCCGGCGTCAAACTTGCCCTGTGTTGCGGCTTGGCAGGGGCTCTGGAGACGGTCGTGCCGTCTGGCTGTGGATCGGGCGTTCGCCGCATGTGACGGTCACGCCGTCTCCGCTCTCCGCCTGGCCGGACGCCGGGCGACGCGGGGCAGCTAGGTCTATCCAAGCGCGGAGCCCGCACCGGGCTCCGTACGAACGCGAGATCGATGGTCTCGTAGGAGGAACGTATGTCTCGTAGGTTCTTGAAGGTCTGTGTCGCTGGGGCGTTGGTGGCCTCGGCGCTGGTGGGTGCGTCCTCGGCGTCGGCGAACTGGACGACGAACGGCAGCGCGGCAGGTACTACTGTGACGTTCACGACGAGTCAGTCGTCGACGTTGACGGTCACGGCGACGGGTGCGGCTGGCACGCAGGGCATCACGTGCGCGGGCGGCATCAACTCGCACGCGGACTTCTTCGGTCCGTCGCTGGCCAGCGGCAACGCCATCGCCACTATTACTGCGCTGAACTTCATCGGTCCGTGCAACGTGGTCGGACAGACGGCGGCGGTGAAGTGCACGAACACGGCGTCGTCGATGCCGGTGCTCAACGCGGTGTCCTACGCCTCGGGAACGAGCACGACGACGGGCACGATCACGGGTGTCCATTGCATCATCGTGCGGCCGGGCGTCTGCGGTAACGCGACGACGTTCAACTCGACGGGCAGCGCGACGGGCGAGGGCATTACTGTGTCTGGCTCTGTCGGTGGCACGTATGGCAACACGACCCAGCAGCTGACGATCCTTGCGGCCGGTCAGTCGCTG
>JAOPZD010000145.1 GCA_025964295.1 Conexibacter sp. | reverse complement strand
CCGCAGCAGGACGCCGCCGGGCGCCAGCGCCGCGGCGATCGCGTCGGCGTCGGTGTGGTCCTGGTGCAGGTGGGTGACCAGCGCCAGCGACGCGGCGCCGGCGCGCGACGGTCCGGGCAGCGGCGTGTGCGGCTCGCCCATGAACTGCCGCATCGGCGCGACGTCGAGCAGCAGGTCCAGGACCGCGGTCTCGCCGCCGGCCTCCAGCTCGAGGCCGGCCCATCCCAAGCGCGTGATCTTCATGGGGCGCCATTTAACGACCGATCGATCGCTATGTCAATAGCGACCGACCGATCGCTAAGATGACCGCACGCCATGCCCCGCCGCTCCGCCGCCGACGCCGCCCGCACCCACGACGCGATCCTGGCCCGCGCGGTCGACGTCGCCTCGCTCGAGGGCCTCGAGGGCCTGACGATCGGCCGCCTGGCCGGCGACCTGACGATGAGCAAGGCCGGGATCCTGGGGCACTTCGGTACCAAGGAGGAGCTCCAGCTCGCCGCGCTGGGCGCCGCGCGCACGGTGTATCGCCGCGAGATCTGGGACCGCGCGTGCGACGCGCCCGCCGGTCGCGCCCGGCTGCTGGCCATCGCCGACGCGTGGCTGTCCTACCTGGCCCGCGACGTCTTCCCCGGCGGCTGCTTCCTCAGCGCCGCGTCGACGGAGTTCGACGACCGGCCCGGCCGCGTACGCGAAGCGGTCGTCGCGATGCACCGCGAGTGGATGGCCGTGCTGGCGGCCGAGGCGCGCACCGCGGTGCGCAACGGCGAGCTGCCGCGTGGCACGGATCCCGAGGACGTCGCCTTCGGGCTCAACGCGATCGCGATGGGCGTCAACCAGGCCCGGCAGCTGGTCGGCGACGACGCCGCGCCGCAGCGCGGATGGCGCGCGATGCGCGCGCTGCTCGGCGCTCCGCGGGCACGGCGGCGGCTCGAAGCCGCCACCGCGCCCGCGTAGGCCTACAAGAAGTCGCTGGCCCTAGAGGGGCCGGACGCCGACGGCCTTGGGGCCCTTGGCCCCGGCCTCGGTGCTGTACTCCACGCGCGCGCCCTCGGCGAGGGTGCGGAAGCCGTCGGCCTCGATGTCGCTGTGGTGGACGAAGAGGTCCTTGCCCGACTCGTCGGGGGTGATGAAGCCGAACCCCTTCTCGTCGCTGAACCACTTCACGACGCCCTGTGCCATGTGTCTCTCCTACGTCTGCTGGTGCTGCCAACGCGGGAGGCACTTCCGACCAACCACTGCGACGCCAACACGCTGCTCTGATGCCGGTCGAGCGGTGCTCACCGGCCTTGTCGCGCGGCACCGTACCAACCTCCCGCGCTGGTGGGAAGGGTTTCCCACCAGCGCGGTTGGTTTGCTCACTCAGGCTGCGAGAAGTCGCTCGGCCACGCGATCGGTCGCGTCGCCGTGCCCGCCGACCAGCCGGCGGGTCAGCTGGGCGCGCCGGAAGTACAGCGGCGCGTCGGGCTCCCACGTCGCGCCGATGCCGCCGTGCACGTTGATGTTCGACCGCGCGGCGAAGTCCAGCGCGGCGCCGGCGGCCGAGCGCGCGGCGCTCGCCGCGAGCGGGAACTCGTCCGGCGCGTCGGCCCGCGACCAGCCCGCGTAGAACAGCAGCGAGCGCGAGTTCTCCAGGCGCCGCAGCACCTCGGTGAGCTCGTGCTTGACCGCCTGGTAGGAGCCGATGGCGCGCCCGAAGGTGAACCGCTCCTTGGCGTACTGCACGCTCATCTCCAGCGTGGTCGACACGGTGCCGACCGCCTCGGCGGCGATCAGCGCCTGCGCGACGTACCAAGCATCCGCCGGCGCGTCAGCGTCCACCGACAGCCGCCTGCCGGGCGCATCGTCGAGCGTGACGTGCGCCAGGGCGCGCGTCACGTCGTAGCGGACGACCTGCTCGACCGTGACGCCCTCGGCGCCGGAGTCGACCACCGCGACCGTCCCGTCGACGCCGACGACGACCAGCAGGTCGGCGCCCGGCGCGTCCGGGACGTAGGCCGCGCGGCCGGTCACCCGGACGCTCTCGCCGTCGCCCTCGATGGTCGGCGCCGCGGGCCGGGCGTGGCCCGGGCCGTCGACGGTCCAGTTGGGCTCCAGGTCGCCCGGCGGCCGCGTCGGGATCCACACGGGGCGGACCTCGCCGCTCGCGATCGCCTCCAGCCCGTCGTAGGCGCCCGCGTCGAGGATCGCCGTGGCGGGCACGAGCCCGAGGAACGGCACCGGCGCGAGCACGCGGCCGGTCTCCTCGGCCACGAGCATCGCGTCGAAGACGCCCAGGCCGGCGCCGCCGTGCTCCTCGGAGATCAGGAGCCCGGCCCAGCCGGCCTCGCGCGCGGCGGGCCACAGGTCCGGCAGCTCGCCGAGGCCCTTGTCCTGCGCCTCGCGGGCGGCCTCGATGGTCTTGAAGCGCGACAACGTGCCGCGCGCGGCCTCGCGCAGGAACTCCTGCTCGTCGGTCAAGGACAAGTCCATGGCTAGACCACCCACCGCTTGATGGCGGACTCGTTCGTCGTCCGGCGTTCGGTCGTCATGCGGCCGCCCCTTCCTTCTCCTTGGCCCGCAATTCGCTGAACGGGATGCCCTTGTCCAGGCGCGGCTCCGGCGGGAGGCCCAGGACGCGCTCGCCGATCGTGTTGCGCAGGATCTGCTCCGTGCCGCCGGCCGACTTCAGCCCGGGCAGGAACGAGATCATGTAGGCCCACTCGTTGTCCTCGTCCAACGCGTCGGGGCCGACGACGTCGGCGATCAGGTCGCCCGCGGCGATCGCCGCGTTGACCGTCGTCACCTTGGCGAGGCCCGCCTCGGGGCCCGGGATCTGGCCTTGCGAGAGGGCCGACAGCGTGCGGTAGGACGCGAAGCGCAGCGCGAGCAGGTCGGTGCCGATCTCGCCCAGCGCCTTGCGCACGGCCTTGTCCTTGACCGCGGCGGCGTCGCCGGACAGCGCGCGGGCGAAGCGCTGCGGGTTGTAGCCCATGCCCTCCGAGCCGAGGCCGATCGTCAGCCGCTCGAACATCAGGACGGTCAGCGCGGTGCCCCAGCCGTTGTCGACGCCGCCGACGACGTTCTCGGGCCCGACCCGGACGTCGTCGAAGAAGACCTCGTTGAACTCGGCCTCGCCGGAGATCTGGCGCAGGCCGAGCGTCGTGACGCCCGGCGCGTCCATCGGGACGATGAACATGGTCATCCCCTTGTGCTTGGGCACGTCGGGGTTGGTGCGCGCGAGCAGTAGGCCGAACGACGAGAACTGCGCGTTGGTCGTCCACACCTTCTGGCCGTTGAGCACGAACGAGCCGTCGTCTCCGACGACCGCGCGCGTCTGCACCGCCGCGAGGTCGGAGCCGGCGGCCGGCTCGCTGAACAGCTGGCACCAGACCTCATCGCCGTGGAGCATCGGGCCGAGGTGGCGCGTCTTCTGCTCGGCGGTGCCGTGCGCGATCAGGCACGGTCCGAGCATGCCGAGGCCGATGACGTCGAGGATGCCCGGCACGCCGGCGCGGCCCAGCTCCTGGTTGACGATGACCTGCTCGATCGGGCCGAGGCCCTGGCCGCCGAACTCCTGCGGCCACGTCACGCCCGCGAGCCCGCCCTCGGCGAGCTTGCCCTGCCACGCCCGGCGCGCGGCCAGGTACGCGGCGTCCTCCGCGCCGGCGCGGGTCGACCGCGCCTCGGGCGCCTGCCCCTTGTTGGCCTCGAGCCAGCCCCGGACCTTCTCCCGGTATGCGGCCTGCTCGGGCGTGTCGTTGAGATCCACGCTCGCCTCCTGATTTGGCTGACCAGCCAGTCGGTAAGGCGCGGACTCTAGAACACGAGCGGCGGCTCGTGTCCTGATTCGTTGATTGGGCCGCAGGATGCGGGATGCACGGTCCCGTCTGGCGGCCGGCGGCGGACGCAGTCGTGCTGGTGGCCCGGCGAGGACGCCGCCGGTGGCCAGGCGCCAGCGGGCGCCCGCAGGCTGCCGTCGAATCAACGAATTAGGACGCTAAGCCACGCAGACCATGTCGCGGCCGCGATCCTTGGCGCGGTACAGCGCCCGGTCGGCCCGCTCGATCAGCTCGCCGACGGCCTCGGAGCCGTCCCAGGTCGCGACGCCGGCCGAGCAGGTCTGGCCGTTGGGGGTCTCGCCGCGGAGGCGGTCGACCAGCGCGCGGGCGTCGGGGGCGGCGCAGCCCGGCAGGACGATCACGAACTCCTCGCCGCCGAAGCGGGCGAGGACGTCGCCGGCGCGCAGCGCGCCGCTCCAGCCGGCGCACGCGGCCTTCAGCAGCGCGTCGCCGCCGGCATGGCCGTGGGAGTCGTTGTAGGCCTTGAAGTGGTCGAGGTCGAGCATGGCGACGGAGACCGGGCCGCCGGTCGCGCCCGGCCCGTCGTGGCGCGCGTTGAGCAGCGCGAGGTGCAGCTCGTCGTCCAGCGCGCGCCGGTTCAGGACGCCGGTGAGCGCGTCGGTGCGCGACTGCTGCGCCAGGCGCGCGAACAGCGCGGTCCGGGCGAAGGCGGTCGAGGCCTCGTGGGCCAGCAGGCCGAGCAGGCGGCTCGTGCGCACGCCGAGCTGCTCGCGCACCTCGCTCCAGAAGACCGTCAGCACGCCGAGGCAGCGGCCGTCGAGCACCACGGGCTGGGTCGCCACCGCGCGCGAGCCGTGGCGGGCGGCCAGCGGCCAGCCCTGGGCGGGCGCGTCGGAGGCGAAGCTCGGCGCGCCCGAGATGTAGGACTCGAGCGTGAGCGAGCGATCGCCGTCGACGACGCGCGTGTCGCGCAGCTCCGGGTCGCTGGCGCCCGCGGCGACGAGGCCGCCGTCGGGGTGGGCGATGAACAGCACGGCGTCGTCGGCGCCGGCGATCCGGCAGGCGGCGTGGCAGAGCTGGTCGCGCAGGACCGCGTCGTCGAGGCCGCGGGCCAGGCGGCTCGTGACGTCGGCCAGCGCGGCCAGCGCCTCGGTCTCGTCGCGGCGCTCGCGGTCGCGCTCCAGGCGCTCGGTGATGTCGCGGGCGAAGACGTTGAAGCGCAGCCCGCGCGGCGTCGCGGTCGCGCCGACCGACAGCTCGACCGGGATGTGGCGGCCGTCGCGGTGGCGGGCGGGCAGCTCCAGCGCGGCCTGCACCAGGCCGGGCTCGCCCGGCGTGGCGGCCGCCTGGGCGAGCATCGCCAGGTGGGACTCGCGCAGCTCCTCGGGGACGATCGTGTCGACCGCGCGCAGCCCGACGAGCACGTCGCGCTCCCAGCCGAACAGCGCCTCGGCGCTGGCGTTGACGCCGAGGATCCGGCTGTCGCCGTCGATGCGCAGGAACGCGTCGGGCGAGTGCTCGATGATGTCCATGAGCTCGCCGTGGCGCTGGGCCGCGACGAGCTGCTGGCGGCGGACCTCGACGTGCGCGCTGACCGCGGCGGCCAGCGTGCGCAGCGTGTCCCGCGCGGCGTCGTCCATCTCGCGGGGCTCGGGGTCGATCACGCAGAGCGTGCCGATCTTGTGGCCGTCGGCCGTGCGCACGGGCGCGCCCGCGTAGAAGCCGACGCGGCCGCCGAGCACGAGCGGGTTGTCGGCGAAGCGCGGGTCGTGCGCGGCGTCGGTGACGACCCACGGGTCGGCGTCGCTGCCGATGACGTGCGCGCAGAACGAGACGTCGCGCGGGTCCTCGTCGCCGTGGACCAGGCCGACGCCGGCCTTGGTCCACTGGCGGTCGGCGTCGATCAGGCTGACCGCGGCGATCGGCGTGCCGAGCAGGCGCGCGGCCAGCTCGGCCAGCGCCTGGTATGCCGGATCGGCATCGGAGTCCAGCAGGCCGAGGCGGTGCAGGGCGTCGAGGCGCTCGGCCTCGTGGGGCAGCTTGGGCGGCAGGAGGGCCATCTGCCCTTCGGTCGGCACGCGGCGCCCGCGCTTGCGGGCCCCGTGGACGTCTCTCCTACTCAGCTCAGGGCGCGGAAGCCGCGGTCGAAGAGCTTGGTCGCCTGCCCGCCGGGGTCGGGCGAGTGCAGCAGGACGACGCCGAGGCGGTGGCCGTTGCGCTTGACCGCGGCGACGAGGCAGCGGCCGGCGGCGTCGGTGAACCCGGTCTTGATGCCCAGCGTGCCGGGGTAGCGGCGCTGCAGCAGCGGGTTGTGGTTGTAGAGGTACAGCTTGCCGCCCTTGATCGGGAACGGCAGGATCGCCGAGCGGTGGCGGACGACCCGGGCCAGCCGCGGCTCGTCGAGCACCGCGCGCGCCTGGACGGCGAGGTCGGCCGCGCACGAGTGGTTGCCGCGGTCCACGAAGCCGCTGGGCGACGCGTAGCGCGTGCAGGCCAGGCCCATCGCCGCCGCCCGCTGGTTCATCTGGCGCACGAACGTCGGGACCGTGTCGTCGCCGCTGGCGCGCTGGGCCAGCGCGATCGCCGCGTCGTTGCCCGACGGCAGCAGCAACCCGTACAACATGGCCGAGATCCCGACCCACTTGTTCCTGGGCAGCACGCCGACGCCGGAGCCCTGGTAGGCCAGCGCCTGCTTGGTGATCCGGACCTTCGAGCCGTCCGGGACGCGGTCGACGACGACCAGCGCGGTCATCATCTTCGTGACGCTGGCGATCGGCAGGACGCGCGTCGGGTCCTTGCGCCACAGGACGCGGCCGGTGTCGAGGTCGAACAGCAGCCCGGCGCGCGGCTGGTGGCCGAAGCGGATCTGGACCGGGTCCGGCGCGCCGGTCAGCGCGAGCGTCAGCGGCGAGGTCGCGGCGGCCGGCGCGATCGGGCCGTTGGCCGCCTGCAGCGGCTGGTTGGGCGCGCCGGAGTCGGGCTTGCTGGTCGGCGTCGTGTCGCCGCTGGTGCCGCACCCGCCGGCCGTCAGGGCCGCGAGGATCGTCGTGAGCAGGAGCGCGCGGCGCAGCACTGCCGGTCAGACCGTCGCGCTCCGCGGGCGCCCCTGGTTGTAGGCCGGGTTCTCGCGGTTGGCGAAGACGCGGATCAGCAGCAGGCCGAACGCGAAGCCGCCGATGTGCGCGAAGTAGGCGACGCCGCCGCCGTCGCCCACGGGGTCGGTCAGGCCGTAGGCGCCGAACAGGATCTGCTCGACGAACCAGATCCCCAGCACGACCATCGCCGGGATCTCGATCAGCGTGAAGAAGAAGATGATGAAGATCGCCGTCAGCACGCGGGCGCGCGGGTAGAGCAGGATGTAGCCGCCCAGCACCGCGGCGATCGCGCCCGAGGCGCCGACCAGCGGCACCGCGTTCGCGCTTCCGCTGGCCACCAGCGTCTGGCCCGCCAGCGCCGCGAGGCCGCCGAGCAGGTAGAAGGCGAGGAAGCGCACCTTGCCCATGCTGTCCTCGACGTTGTTGCCGAAGATCCACAGGAACAGCATGTTGCCGCCGAGGTGCACGATCGAGCCGTGCATGAACATCGACGTGAACGCGGTCTCGTAGAACGAGGGCTGGCCCGGGACGTCGCCGCAGGCGATCGCGTTGCCCTGGGCGATGCACTGCTGGCCCGGGTGCTTGACCTCGTAGGGGATCCAGCCGTAGTTGATGACGTTGGCGTTGGGCGGCCCGTGCAGGATCCCGCCCTTCTGCCACACGAAGTAGGCCAGGACGTTGACCGCGATGAGCAGGTAGGTGACCGCCGCGAAGCGCGTGGTCGGGATGTTGTCCTTGAGCGGGAACAAGGGCCCGCGGGAATCTAGATGGTCGCCGCGGCGAGCGGGCCGACGCCGGGCTCGGGCTGCGGGACGTGCTCGTCGGCGTGGTAGGAGCTGCGCACGAGCGGGCCGGCGGCGACGTGGTCGAAGCCCATCGCCATGCCCGCGGCGGCCAGCGCGTCGAACTCGTCGGGGTGCCAGTAGCGCACGAGCGGCAGGTGGCGCTCGGTCGGCCGCAGGTACTGGCCGATCGTGATGACCTGGACGCCGCGCTCGCGCAGCTGGCCCAGCGCGTCGACCATCTCGTCGAACGACTCGCCGAGGCCGACCATCAGGCCCGACTTCGTGACGACCTCGTCGCCGCCCAGCTCCTTGGCGGTCTCCAGGACGCGCAGCGAGCGCTCCCACGTCGAGCCGCGGCGGGCGATCGGGTACAGGCGCGGCGCGACCTCGACGTTGTGGTTGAACACGTCGGGGCGCTCGGCGATGACCTTGGCCAGCGGCATGTCGAGCCCCTGGAAGTCCGGGGTCAGGATCTCGATCTTGCAGCTGGGCGCCTGGCGGCGGATCTGGCGGATGACGCCGACGAAGGCGTGCGCGCCCTTGTCGGGCATGTCGTCGCGGTCGACGCTGGTGATCACCGCGTGGCGCAGGCCCATGCGCGCGACCTGGCGGGCGACGCGGGCGGGCTCCAGCGGGTCGTTCCAGGTCGGCTTGCCGGTCTTGACGTGGCAGAAGCCGCAGCGGCGGGTGCACGTGTCGCCGAGGATCATGAACGTGGCCGTGCCGCGCTCCCAGCACTCGCCGATGTTCGGGCAGGCCGCCTCCTGGCAGACCGTGTGCAGGTTGTCGTCGGCGATCTTCGTCTTCAGCTCGCGGTAGCGCGGGCCGCCCGGCATCGGGACCTTGAACCACTTCGGCTTGCGCTCGCGGATGTCGAGGACGTCGGGCCCGAGGACCTTCAGGACGTCCATGCCGCCCGGGTTGGCGCGGGAGCGGGTCTTGTGCTCGCGCTGCTGCTCAGTCGGTTCGGCGGCCATCGCCGAGCGAAGGCTAGCGAGCGCGGACGAGGTCCATGCTCGCGCGCGTGAGCGCGACGAGCGCGAAGACGAAGAGGCCGAGCTGCAGCGCGGCGTGCTCGGTCGGGCCGCCGCGCCAGGTGACCGCGACGGCGAAGGCGGCCAGGAAGGCGAGGTCGCCCGCCAGCGGGCCGGTGAGCAGGATCGCGGTCTCGCGGCGGCGGGAGGCCGTGGGCGTGTGCAGGCACTCGCCGCCCCACAGCCAGGTGCGGGTCGCGCCGATGATCAGGCGGCCGAGGCGGACGCTGAACAGCGGGCGCCCGGAGCCGAGCAGGACGCACACGCGGCCCTCGGTCAGCAGCAGCGCGGCGGTCGCCCGGCCGAGCTCGTGCAGGAGCGCCGCGGGGATGGTCGCCGCGAGGATGACGAGGAGGATCTGGAGGGTGCCGTCCATGGCTTCCCTGTGGTCGGCCCGGGGGCCGCCGGGCTTGATCGCTGGACCGGGGGAGTCAGCCGACGGTCGAGGGGATCGCCGCCAGCGCGCGCTCCAGGCGCTGGCGCGTGACGATCCGCTGGCGCGCGCCGAGCGCGCCGGCGAGGCCGTGGGCGACGCGCTTGCGCACGCAGTCGAGGCGCTCGGTCCGGCCGGTCTGCTCCTGCACCGAGGTCATGGCGACGCCGCCGAGGCCGCAGGGGACGATCCAGGTGAACGGCTCCAGGTCGCCCTCGACGTTGAGCGACAGCCCGTGCATCGTCACGCCGTGGGAGACGTGCAGGCCGATCGAGCCGATCTTGTCGCCGCCGACCCAGACGCCGGTGAAGTCGCGGCCGTCGGCGGCGCGGCCGCGGGCGGCGACGCCCTCCTGCGCGAGCGCGGCGACCATGACGTCCTCCAGCTGGGCGACGAAGCCCATGACGTCGGTGATCGCGACGATCGGATAGGCCACGAGCTGGCCGGGGCCATGGTAGGTGACCTTGCCGCCGCGGTCGACGTCGACGACGTCGATCCCGCGCGCGGCGTACCAGTCGTCGCCGAACGGCAGCTCGGCCGGGTCGGAGCGGCGCCCGCGCGTGTAGACGGGGTCGTGCTCGAGCGTGAGGACGGTGTCGGGGATCGCGCCCGCCTGGCGCGCGGCGCGCACGCGGTGCTGGAGGTCGAGCGCGTCGGCGTAGGGGACGCGGCCCAGATGCACGGTCCAGAGATCCACTGGGGATGGATGGTGCCACACGGGGTACCGCGCTCCTTATGGCGAACACGATCACCTTCCTGGCCCAGGACGACGACGGCGAGCGGATCCTCGACGAGTTCGAGCAGCAGACCGACCTCGTGCCCGAAGAGGGCGGCGGCGCGGAGCGGGTCTACGCGCTGGAGGGCGACGACCACCGCATCGAGATCATCCAGACGCTCGACGACATCGACACGACCTGGCCCCAGCACATCGCGCTGGAGTCACCGGCCTGAGCTCGGCGCTCGGCGACTCGGCCGGCGTGGCACACTCGGCGCCATGGCTGCGCAGCGCGAGGGGATCGCCGTGTGGCGCGCCCGCCTGCGGTGGCGGCTGAGCGGCGCGTGGCAATGGCCGGCGTTCACGGTCCTGACGGTGGTCGACACGGTCGTCCTGGCGCGGCTGCCGTTCGCCGGCGGACGCGCGAACCTGCTCGGCTGCCTGCTGGCGGCGGGGCTGTTGAACATCATCGTGGTGGCAGTCGTCGCGCGGCCGGGCGGCTGGCTCGTGCGGCGCCGGCGCCCGCATCTGCCGCGCGAGGTCGCGGCCGACCAGGCGGGGACCTTCGGCCTGGTCGCGTTCAGCGTGCTGTTGATCGCGGGCGGGATCGCCCACCGGCCCGCGCTGCGGGCCAACGACGACACGCTAGCGACGGCGGTCGGCGAGGCGCGCGTGTTCGCCGCCCACCACGCGCCGGCCCGGTACCTGCCGCTGCACGACTCCGACACCTGGCAGCAGGGGCCCGACCTGTTCCGGACGTGCTTCGCGGGGCCCGACCCGCGGCGCGACTTCTGCGTCGTCGTGCGGACCGACGAGGCGGTGCCGATCAAGCGCGTCGACCCCGACCAGCGGCCCAACGCGACGATCGCGGGACCCGACAACCCCGGGCGCTCGGGCGGCTGAGGGAGGCCGTCGCCGGCGCATGTCGGGCTGCTGACATCAAGGATCGTTCGGGCCCGGCCGATGCGCTTCCCGGATGCGCTACTTGCGGGCTTTTGCGGGGGTGGTGGGGGCGTCGGGATCGGTGATCGCGGCGGGCGGCATCCTGCTCGCGATCCTCTCCGCCGGCGTCGCCTTCCACGGCTGGCCCGGCATGCCGTCCTCGCGCGTGCCCCGCGCGCAGGCCACGGAGCTGGCCGACGGCGGCTCGGGCGCGGCCCGGTCGGTGGCCGA
>JAOPZD010000135.1 GCA_025964295.1 Conexibacter sp. | reverse complement strand
CGCACGGCTACCGCGCCGGGCGCTTCCCGGTGGCCTTCCAGTCCTGCGACGACTCGCTCGGGCAGGTCGGGACCTGGGACGCGGACAAGTGCCGCGCCAACGCCGACGCCTACGCCGCCAACCCGGCGCTGATCGGCATCGTCGGCCCGGTCAACTCGCCCTGCACCGAGGCCATGCAGCCGATCCTCAACCGCGCCCCCGGCGGGCCGGTCGCCGTCGTGTCGCCGACGAACTCCGACCCCGCGCTGGTCCGGGCCGACCCGACCTCGCCCGGCGCGATCCGCTCGCTGTTCCCGACCGGTCAGCGCGGCTACGCGCGCGTCTACCCGTCCGACGACTACGAGGCCGCCGCCGAGGCCGTGCTCGCCCGGCGGGCCGGACACGGGTCGGCCTTCGTCCTGGAGGACCGCAACACCCACGACGCCACCTCCTGGAGCCTGTGGTTCCATCGCGCGGCGCGTCGCACCGGGCTGCACGTCGCCGGCGAGGCGGTGTGGGATCCCGGCGCGTCGCGCTTCACGGCGCTCGCCCACCGCGTCGACGCCTCGGGGGCGCGGGCGATCGTGATCAACGCGAGCATCCAGGCCCACCTGCGCGAGCTGCTGCGCGACGTGCGCGCCGCCGTCGGCCGGCGCCGGGTGACGCTGATCGGCACGCAGCAGATGAACAACGTGCCGCGGCTCTTCGACAACCTGCACGGCGCCGCGCGGACCCTGCTGGTGGCCAGCCAGGGCCTGCCCGTCGACCGGCTCGGCGCCTCCGGCGACGACTTCGTCGCCCGCTTCGCCCGCACGCAGCCCCGCCACCACGTGGCGAACTTCGCCGTCTACGCGGCGGCCGCGACCGAGGTGCTGCTCGACGCGATCGCCCGCTCGGACGGCACGCGCGCGTCGGTGGCGCGCCGGCTGGCACACACCGACCTGGCCGACAGCGTGCTGGGCCGGCTGCGCCTGGATCGCCACGGCGAGCTGCGCTCCAACCCGATCGCGTTCGTGCGCCCGGTCACGCCCGGTGGCGATCCCAACGACATCGAGTCGCTCGACGGCGGCCGCACCGAGGTGGTCATCGCGCCGAGCGCGCGGCTGGTCGGCCCGGGGCGGCGCTAGCGCTCGGCCGCCGGGCAGGCGATGCGGTAGTCGCAGATCGAGCAGGCCGCGTAGGACGGCGTCGGCTCGAAGCCCTGGCCGAGGATCCCGTCGGCGACCTCGCGGACGGTCTCGGCGATCCACTCGGCGTCGTTGGCGTCGTCGGGCAGCGGGACCTTCTGGTCGTCCAACACGTACAGGTAGGACTGGACCGAGGACTCCAGCGACCAGGCCTGCCTCGCGGCGACCGCGTAGAGCGCGAGCTGGACGTCGTCGCGCAGCTGCGCCGGCGCCTTCGGGCGGCCCGTGTTGTAGTCGATCAGCTCGTAGCGGCCGTCGGCCATCCGGTCGACGCGGTCGACGCGGCCCCGCAGCGTGTGCGCGCCGATCTTGAAGTTGAAGGACTTCTCGAACCACATCGGCTCGGCGTCGTCGGCCTGGAAGCGCTCGTGGTACCTGCGCAGCGCGTTCTCGGCCTTGACGTGCAGCTGGCGCTCCTCGTCGGTCGGCCCGAACCCGGACCGTCGCCAGCCCGCCTCCAGCAGCCCGAGCAGCTCGTCGACGCTCTGACCGCCTGACTGGTGGTAGCGCTCGAGCACCTGGTGGACGACGATCCCGAAGCGCTGGTTGATCGTCGGCTCCTGCGGGACCCGGAAGACGCGCGCGAACTTGTACTTCAACGGGCACGTCCGGTAGGTCTCGATGTCGCTCGCCGACAGCGCCAGCCCGTCGCCGCGACGCGGAAGGAACGGCGCCAGCGACGGCTCGTGGCGCGCCGCGGTCGCCTTGGCCCGCACGCCGGCGTCGCGCTCGCCGTCGAGCAGCACCTCGTCCAGCGACGAGGTCTGCAGGATCTCGCGCTGCTGGGCGGTCGCGGCATGCTCGATCGCCGCGTTGATGCCCGGCAGGGCGTCCACGACGGCCTGTCCCTCCGGCCGCGCGTGCAGCGCCGCGAGCTTGAGCAGCTCGAGGTAGCGCGTCACGCCGTGGGCGACGTCGAGGTCGGTGTCCAGCCGCAGCTCGCCCAGCCGCGCGCCGATCTGCTGGACGTCGGTGAGCAGCTCGTCGCGCAGCTGGCCGATCGCGGCGTGCAGCGCCTCGTCGGGGCCGAAGAGCTGCTCCTCGACGTCCTCCCACTCCTCGCCCAGCGCCTCGCGCGCCTCCTCGGTGAACGGCGACGGGTGCTGCGGCGCGCCGCGCTCGCTCTGCGCGGCGAAGGCGAGGACCAGTCCTTCGCGGGCGCGCGTCATCGCCACATGCAGGACGCGCCGCATCTCGGCGACGTGCTCCTCGCGCGAGTCGACCGCGGCGCCGCCGTCGGCGTCCACCGACAGCGCCGCCGGGATCGGCTCCACCAGCTGGCGCCGCGCGCCCGGCATCCGCGACGACTGCAGCCCGCAGACGAAGACGTGGTCGAACTCGAGCCCCTTGGCGGCGTGCATCGGCAGCACCGCGATCGCGTCGTCGCGCGGCGGCGTCTGGTCCTCGTCCTCGGCGTCGCCGATCCCGCCCGCCTCGGCCACCGCCGCCAGCCAGCGCGCGAACTCGCGCGGCGTGGCCTGCGGCGCGCGCCGGACGTAGGACGCCGCCAACTCGCCGACGTGCGCCAGCGACACGAGCCGCTCGACCACGTCGGCCTGCGCGGCGAAGACCTGCTGGCGGCGCAGCCCCAGCCGCTCGATCAGCCGGTGGACGAACAGGTCCGGCCGCGTGGTGTCCAGCGCGGCCGCGGCCTGGCGGTGCAGCTTGAGGAAGGCCAGCACCCGCTCGCGGGCCTCGGGCGGCAGCTGCGGCGACTCGGTCGCCGCGACCAGCCCGGTCACCATGTCGAGCTTGCGCCGCTTGGCGATCTGGATGCAGCGCGCCAGGTCGACGGAGTGCAGCTCGATCGGCGGCCGCGCCAGGGCCCGCACGACGGCGCCCGCGTCGTTGGGGTTGACCAGCAGCCGCAGCCACGCCAGGACGTCGCGGACCTCGGCCTGGCCGAAGAACGCCGCCGCGCCCGCGAGCCGGAACGGCAGCGCGCGCTCCTCCAGCGCCACGGCCAGCTCCTGGCCCTCGGACCGCACCGACCGCACCAGGACGCCGATCCGCCCCGGCGCGACGCCCTCGCGGACCAGCCGCTCGATCGCGGTCGCCACGCCCTGGGCCTGCGCGCGCTCGCCCGCGCAGCGCCAGAAGCGTACGTCGCCGTCCGCCTCGCCGCCGGACCCGACCCGCTCGGGCGCCTCGGCGAGCCGGTCGGCGATCGGCGCGACGACGGCCTCGGCGGCG
>JAOPZD010000128.1 GCA_025964295.1 Conexibacter sp. | reverse complement strand
CCGCGGCGCCGGACCCGAGCAAGGCGTAGGCCGCGTCCGGATTCGTGGGCTGCGCGTCCTTGCGGTCGCGGCACCACTCACCGATGCTGCGCCGATGTCGCCCAGCCTGCTCGGAGACGTCGGAACGATCGAGTGGTGCCGCGCCACCAACGGCGTCCTCGGCCGCGGGGAGCGCGCGCGCTTCATGGCCGCCGCGGCGCTGGCCACATCGCGCGCGCTGCCCCACGTGCTCGCCGCGCGCGCCGGCCGGCACGGGTCGGGACCCGACCCGTCAGCGCTGACCCCGCCCGACACGGCGTTCACGCGCGACGTGCTCGACGCGTGCGCCGAGCTCGACCCGATGCTCGTCGAGCACGGCTACCGCTCTTACGTCTTCGCCCGCGCGCTCGGCGTGGCCGAGGGCCTGTCGGTCGACGACGAGGCGCTGTTCGCCGCCACGCTGCTGCACGACCACGCCTTCGGCCGGATGGACGAGATCTCTGACAAGTGCTTTACCTTGGTCGGCGCCGAGGCGGCCGCGGAGGTGCTGGCGGACTCGCCGCTGTCCGACGCGCTGCGCCACGACGTCCTCGACGCGATCACCTTGCACTTCAACCCGGCCGTCGGCGTGGAGCGCGGCGCGCTCCAGCACCTCGTCCACGACGGCATCGTCCTCGACGTCCTCGGCCTCCGCGCGCTGGAGCTCGACCACGACGGCGTGCGGCGCGTCCAGGAGCGCCATCCCCGCCACGGCTTCCTGCTGCGCGGCGAGCCGCTGCTGCGCGCCCACCGCCGGCGCGTGCCCGGCTGCCGCGTGGACGCGATGTTCGCCTGCGGATTCGGCCCGGCGCTGCGGCTGTCGCCGTGGCGTTCCGCCGAGCGTCGCGCCGCGCCGCCGGTCGCTACTTGATCAGCACCGGCGTCCCGACCGGGACGCGCGGGTACAGGTCCTTGACGTCGGCGACGTGCATGCGGATGCAGCCGTGCGACGCGGCGGAGCCGATCGAGTAGTCCTCGCCGGTGCCGTGGATGCCGACGCCGTTGATGATGCCCATCCAGCGCGCCTTCAGCGGGTTGGCCGCGGAGCCGCCGTCGACGGTCGTGCCCTGCAGCTCGCCGGCCCACGGCGAGTTGGGCACCGACCACACGGGGTCGACCTGCTTGTCGGCGATGTGGAACAGGCCGCTCGGCGTCGGGTAGGCGGGCTGGCCGACCGCCACGCCGTAGGCCTTCTTGAACTTCAGGCCCTTGAACAGGCGCAGCTTGAAGTGCGCCTTGTCCACCGTGATGACCGTGCCGTAGACCTTCTGCAGGTCGTTGACGTTGATCGCGGGCGACGTCTTCTTCAGCCTGGCGTGCAGCGTGCGCGGCGCGTTGACGCCGTCGTCCAGCGCCGCGTCGACCTGCGTCGCGACGGCCTTCTGGTCCAGCGCGCGGCCGTGCGTGGCGCGCTTGCGGTAGATGTGGGTCAGCGTGATCTTGACGGTCGCGTTCTTGGGGGCCTTGGCGACCTTGGCGGCGACGCCCGCCACCCATGCGCGCACGGCGAGCCTGGAGTGGCTGAGCTTGAGGCCGACGTCGCCGGGCGCCTTGGCGCGGATCGCCCGCTTGGCGGTCGTCAGCGCGTCGAACTGCAGCTTGGCGTCGGCGGCCTTCAGCGTCCACGGCTTGCCCGCGGCGCCCAGGACGAGGTCGGCGTTGACCTTGGCGCCGACCGCGCTCTCCAGCCGCGCCTGGGCGTCGGCGAGCGTCAGGCCCGAGAGGTCCACGCCGCCGGCGGTGACGCCCGCGGGGACGTTGGCCGGGTCCGTCTTCTGCGCCGTGGCGACGGCGGGGACGGCCGCCGCGAGGGCGGCGACGAGCAGCACGAGGAGGGCACGGGCACGCGTCATAGGCCGCGCAGGGTAGCGAGGCGCTCCGGCGCGTCGCGCAAGCCGCTATGCGGTGGCGCCGCCCTCGTTCCGCGCGAAGAACTCGTCGATCCAGTGCCACGTCGTCCGCGCCGCGGCGCGCCCGGTCAGCACGCCGAGGTGCCCGCCGGGCCCGGTCTTGAGCTGGACCTCGGGCGCGTTGACCAGCAGCGAGCCGACGTGGTGGACCGCCGCGCGTGGCGCCAAGGTATCGGCGTTGCCGGCCACCGCGAGCACCGGCACGCGGACGTCGGCGAGGTCGATGTCGTGGTCGCCCAGGCGCAGCCTGCCGTCGGCGAGGTCGTTGACCCGGAAGAACTGGTGGTAGAGCTGGCCCATCGTCCGCCCCGGGTAGGCCTGCATGTTGTCGATGAAGTGGTCGACCGCCTCGACCTGGGCGAGGAAGTCGCGGTCGTGGAGGTTGGTCGCGACCGCGACGGGCTTGGTGAGGTACTTGTCCAGCGTGCTGAGCTGGAAGGCGCGCTTGACGATCGGCGCCGGCGCCCCGCCCAGCGCGCGGTACACGGCGGTGCCGAAGAAGCCGTTGGTGATGTTGGCCATGCCGCGCAGCGGCGCGAACATCCGCAGCTGGGCGAAGTCGAACGGGCTGGCGACGGCGGCGATCGAGTTGACCGGCAGGTCGGGCCGGGCGGCGAGCGCGAGCAGCGACATGATCCCGCCCAGGCACCAGCCGACGACCTGCACGGGCTGGTCGCCGCTGTGCGCGCTGACCTGCTCGATCGCGCGCGGGAGCACGTCCTGGACCCAGTGCTCGAGCCCCAGGTCGCGGTCGGAGAACGCGATCGACCCGTAGTCCACCATGTACGTCGGGTGGCCGAGGCCGAGCAGGTGCTCGGCCATCGAGCAGCCGCGGCGCAGGTCGAAGCAGATCGTCGGGGCGGCCAGCGGCGGGATCAGCAGCACCGGCAGGTGCCGGGTGCGCTCCTCGGGCGCCAGATACTGGAAGACCGTGCGCTTGGGGCCCTCGTCGATGATCCGCGCCGGCGTGCGGCGCAGGTCGGCGATGCCGCCCTTGAACACCATGTCGAAGGTGTTGACGGCGGCGTGGACGACGCGCTCGGGCGTGGGCAGCAGGGGCAGGCCCGCATTGTCGCCGATCAGCGCGCTGTGCCCGACGGCGCGCCGTGCGCGACGAAGTCGCGGCTGCGGACGAGCACGAGGGAGGCGACCGCGCCGACCAGGGCGATGATCGCGGCGATCACGAGGATCTCGTTCAGCGCGCCGGTCCAGCCGGTCAGGAACGCATCACGCGCGGGCCCCAGCACGCGCGGGTTGCCTTGGGCGAGGATCTCGTCGGGCGGGAGCCGCACGCCGGTGCCGCCGCCCGGCAGCGCGTCGGCGATCTTCTGCGCGACCGCCGACTGGAAGACCGCGCCGAGCGCGGCGATGCCGGTCGCGATGCCGACCTGGCGGAAGGTGCTGTTGATCCCCGAGGCCATGCCGGCGCGCCGCGGGTCGACGACGCCGACCGCGGTGGAGGCGATCGCCGGGTTGGTGAGGCCGATGCCGGCGCCGCCGAGCAGGAAGCCGGGCAGCAGCGCGGTCCACTTGGAGTCCGCGTCCACCCCGCTCATGAGCAGCAGCCCGACGCCGACGAGGCCCAGCCCCGCGCCCATGAGAAACCGGACCGGGACGCGCTCGGTGAGGTTGCCCGAGACCGCGGCGCAGATGAAGGACAACAACGTGATCGGCAGGAAGCGCAGTCCGGCCTCCAGCGGCGAGTAGCCCAGGGCGTTCTGCATGTACAACGTCAGGTACAGGAACATCGAGAACATCGACGCCGAGAGGCAGAACGCGACGAGCGAGGCGCCGACGAACGTCGGGTTGCGCAGCAGCGTCAGGTCGAACATCGGCCGCTGCTGGTGGCGCTCGACGACCACGAAGGCCACCAGCAGCACGGCGGCGATGAGCAGCAGCCCCACGATCGTCGTGCTGCCCCAGCCCTCGCTGTTGCCGCGCACGAGCGCGAAGACCAGCGCGAACAGGGCGCCGGAGAAGGTGACGAGGCCGGCCCAGTCGATGCGCGCCGCGTGGGGATCGCGGCTCTCCCGGACGGTGCGCAGCGTCACGATGATCGCGGCGAGGCCGATGGGCAGGTTGACGAAGAAGATCGACTGCCAGCTGACGTGCTCGACCAGCACGCCGCCGACCAGCGGCCCGACGGCGACCGACGCGCCGGTGGTGGCCCCCCAGATCCCCAGCGCCGTGCCGCGCTCGCGACCGGTGAACGCGGAGGCCAGCAGCGCCAGCGACGTGGCGAACATCGCCGCGCCGCCGATGCCCTGCAGGGCGCGGGCGAGGTTCAGCGCGGTCGGCGACGTCGACAGGCCGCAGAGCAGCGAGGCCACCGTGAACAGCCCGAGCCCCAGGACGAAGAGGCGGCGGCGGCCGAAGCGGTCGGCCAGCGACCCCGCGGTGAGCATGAACGACGCCAGGGTCAGCGCGTAGGCGTCGACCACCCACTGCAGGTCCTGGAACGACGCGTGCAGGTCACGCTGGATGTCGGGCAGCGCGACGTTGACGATCGTGATGTCCAGCAGCAGCATGAACGTCGCGACGCACACCGCCCCGAGCGTCCACCAGCGCATGGGATCGGGCGCGGCGGCACCGGGGCCGCCGGCGCTGCCGGGTCGGATGTCGTCGCTCATCACCGCGAGTCAACTACCCCGACCGGCCGGACGGCCAACCGGGACCGGGCGCGCTCAGTCGCGCGGGACGCCGTCGATGACGGAGCCCGCGGCGACGCGCAGGTGCGCACGCAGCACCTCGGGGCCATGGGCCTCGAGGTCGGCGATCAGCTGGACGTGCTCGTCGGCGAGGCGCGCGAACGTGTAGTGCGGGCGGATCTGCAGGAGGAACAGGCGCGTCTGCGCGGTGAGCCGGACGTGGACGGCCTCGATGCGCGGCGACCGCGCCGCGCGGACGATCGAGGTGTGCAGGTCGGCGTGCGCGCGCGAGACGGTCG
>JAOPZD010000125.1 GCA_025964295.1 Conexibacter sp. | reverse complement strand
GCGCAGGGTCCGGTCGCCGGCGGCGTGGCCGCCGAGGTCGTTGACGGCCTTGAAGCGGTCGAGGTCGAAGATGACGACTGAGAGCGGCAGCGGGGGATGCGCCGCCTGGGCGCGCGTGAGGTGGGCGGCGAGCGCGCCGTGGAACTCGCGGTGGTTGAGCAGTCCGGTGAGCGGGTCGCGCCGCGCGCGGGCGTCGTGCTCGGCGAGCGTGAAGAGGTTGTCGAGGGCGATCGCGGCGTGCTCGGCGAAGGTGGCGAGGGTCGCGCGCTGGCTGCGCCGGTGCTTCGGGACCGCGCGCGCCGTCTGCAGGTGCCCGATCGTCCGGCCGCGCGCCTGGAGCGGGAACACGGCGTTGGGCGGGCCGTCCGGCCCGGTGCCGAGCTTCAGCTGCGGGTGCAGTCCCGGGAACAGCCGCGTCGCGCGCCGCTGCACGACCGCGGCGCACTCCTCCACGCTCGTGGCGGCGGCGATGTCCGCCAAGGCGGCGACAAGACGTGACGAACTGCCCCTGATCGGCATGCCACCGGGGAGGTCGGCACCACGCCGCCCCTTCTGTTGGGACCGTCGGTCCGAACCCGCCTCGCCCACCGGTCGAAGCCGCCACCCACGCCGATCCGTCCGATTGGCACATCCTCACCGCACGAAGACCCCACCGACCCTGCCTCACCGCTACCATCTGCTCCGCCTCGCCGACGTAGCTCAGCTGGTAGAGCACTTCACTCGTAATGAAGGGGTCCCCGGTTCGAGTCCGGGCGTCGGCTCTCCGCGAAGTCCCTGCAAGGCTCCATGTTTCGCGACTCGTAGGAGTCGCTCGAAACCCGCAGTGGGGTCCGGATGGGGTCCGAAACGAGGTCGATCCGGGTCGGCTCGGGTCTGGTGCAGGACCGCGCGGTCTGCGATTGGGCGAGGGGTGCATGGTGCCCTCGTCGACTGAGGGAGCATGGTTCAGCTCTCGTTCCCGATGCCGGACGACGGTCGATCCGGTGGCCGTTCGGCGTACGTCACGGTCGCCGAGGCGGCGGAAGAGCTGCGCTGCCACGAGCGGACGATCCGGCGGGCGATCGATCGCGGGGCTCTTCGTGCCGGTCGCGTGCGGGGCGCCAATGCCGCGCGCGGGTCGTGGCGGATCCGGCGCGAGGACCTCGACGCGTGGTTGTACGCGGAGCCGCCGGAGTGATCGCCGTGCCGCGTAGCGCGGGGCGGGAGCCGACGGTCGAGCTGCGGCGCCGGAGGCGCGGCGACGGGACGTGGTCGGAGACGCCGACCGTCCGCTACTACGACGAGCTCGGCGTCCGCCGGCGCCAATCGTTCGAGACGATGGCCGAAGCCGAGTTCGAGCGGGCTCGCCTGGCGCTGGACCAGAGCCGTCGCGGCCCGATCGCCGGGCCGGCCGAGTCCATGACCTTGGCCGACTTCTGGCCGACCTACCACGCCGACGCGTGCTCGCGACTGCAGGAGGCGACGATCGCCAGCTACGAGGGCGTCTGGCGTCGCGCCGTCGAGCAGCGCCTCGGCGATCGGCCGCTGCACGAGATCACGCCGCGCGAGATCTCGATGTGGCGGGTGGAGATGCAGAAGGCCGGCAAGGGTCCCGAGGCGATCCGCATGTCGATGATGTTGGTCCAGGCGATGTTCACGCTGGCGCTGGAGTGGGGCGAGGCATCGTCCAACCCGGTGGCCTTGGTGCGCAAGCCGCGCCAGGGTCGCCAGCGCGCGATCGACGTCATGGACCCCAAGTTGGTCGAGCGCATCCGGCGCTGGATGCTCGCCCGCGGCGACCGCTTCAGCGCGACGCTCGTCAGCGTCCTGGCCTACTCGGGCATGCGCCCGGGCGAAGCGCTAGCGCTGGAGCGGCGGCACATCCGCAACGACACCATCTTGGTCGAGCAGGCGGTCGCACGCGGCCGGATCAAGTTGCAGAAGACCGGGCGGATCTACCGGACCGTCGACCTGCTGCCGCCATTGCGCGACGACCTCACCGCGTGGGTCGCGTCCGCGGGCCGTGGCGCGCCGACGGATCGCCTCTTCCCGCGCGACGACGGCGAGTGGTTCCGGGTCGACGACTGGAACAACTGGCGCAACCGGAAGTTCTACGAGGCCTTCGACGACCTGGAGATCAGCCGCCGTCGGCCCTACGACCTCCGCCACTCCTTCGTCTCGCTGATGATCCGCGAGGGTGAGCTCTCGATCGTGGAGCTGGCCGACCAGTTAGGTCACGCCGCGACCGAGACGCTCAAGACGTACGCGCACGTCTTCTCGGAGTACCGGCGCCAGCCCCGCGCGCCGGCGGTGGAGCTGATCGCAGAGGCGCGGAGAGATCTCCCTCTGGCCGGCGGTGACAGGTGACCGACACATCGTCGAGAATGGGAGACGGTGACCGTGCGCGTCGACATCGCTCCTGAGGTTCTGGTGTGGGCCAGCGCGCGCTCCGGGCTGGCCCACGACGAGATCGTGCGCCTCTTCCCCCGCTTCGATGATTGGGTCGGACAGCACGGCGACGCACCCACCCTGCGCCAGGTCGAGAGCTTCGCGCAACGGACACACACCCCCGTCGGGATGCTGCTCCTACCTGCGCCGCCGGAAGAGGCGCTGCCGATCCCGGACTTCCGGACGGTCGCGGGTCAAGGTCTCGCGCAGCCGAGTGCTGACCTGCTGGACGCCGTGTTCCTGTGCGAGCAGCGCCAGGGCTGGTACCGCGAGCATCTGCTCGGCCTCGGTGAAGAGCCGTTGGAGTTCGTCGGCTCCCGACGGACCACCGATGACGTCGACCTCGCCGCCGACGAGATTCGGGATGTCCTGGGGTTCCAGGTCTCGCAGCGTGTGAGCCATCCAACCTGGACCGAAGCCCTGCGCGCGCTCATCGACTTGGTCGAGGGCGCCGGCACCCTGGTGATGGTCAGCGGGATCGTTGGAAGCAACACGCATCGCGTTCTCGATCCGGCCGAGTTCCGCGGGTTCGCACTAGTTGATGAACTTGCGCCGCTGGTGTTCATCAACGCCACCGACACCAAGGCCGCGCAGATCTTCACGTTGGCTCACGAGGTCGCCCATGTGTGGCTCGGCCAGTCCGCCGTATCCAACCCGCGACTGGACCGACCGGAGCGGAGCAACGCCAGCGAGCAGTGGTGCGACGCCGTAGCGGCGGAGGTCCTCGTGCCCTTGGCGACGCTGCGTCAGCAGTTCAACGCCAGCGCCCCGATCCAAGACGAGATCCAGCGGCTGGCTGGGTTCTACAAGGCCAGCACGCTGGTCGTCCTCCGCCGCATCTTCGACGGAGGCTTGCTGGGCTGGGACGAGTACCGCGCCGCCTACGCCTCCGAGTACGAGCGCCTGATGGCGATCGTCCGCGAGAGCCCCAGCGGCGGCGACTTCTACAACACGCAGCCGCTGCGGGCGAGCCGCCGGTTCTCGAAGGCGATCATCGCGAGCGCGCTCGAAGGGAACACGACCTACCGCGA
>JAOPZD010000111.1 GCA_025964295.1 Conexibacter sp. | reverse complement strand
GACGAGGTCCCGGCGCGGCCGCCCGCGCTGGCGCGCGCGGTGACGGCGGGGCGCTGGGCCGACGTCGCCCGGCTCGCGCGCACGGGCCTGGCCTCGCCGCCGACGACGAGCGCCGGCCGGCTGCTCGACGCGATCGCCGCGCTGTGCGGCGTCCGGGCCGTCGTGCGCTACGAGGGCCAGGCCGCGATCGAGCTCGAGGCGGTCGCCGACCGCGCCGAGCGCGGCGCCTACCCGCTGGCGGTCACCGAGGAGCTCGTCCTCGACGCGCGCCCGACGATCGCCGCGGTCGTGGCCGACCTCGCCGCCGGGACCGCGGTCGCCACCGTCGCGGCGCGCGCGCACAACGCGCTGGCCGCCGCGACCGTGACGGCCTGCGCGCGCGCCGCCGAGCGCGCCGGCACCGACATGGTGGTGCTGTCCGGCGGCGTCTTCCAGAACCGTTTGCTGCTCGAGGCCTGCCACGCCGGCCTGACCGGCCGCGGGCTGCGGGTGCTGCACCCCGAGCGCCTGCCGTGCAACGACGGCGGGATCTCCTACGGCCAGGCGGCCGTGGCCGCCGCGGCGCTGCGGGGCGGCGCCTGATGCTCCGGCGCGTGCGCGGCGCGCTGACCCCGCCGGAGTGGCGCCGCGCCGCCGCGTTCACCGCCGCGGTCGCGGCCCTGCACGTCGCCGGCTTCTTCATCCTGCTCGTGCTCGTCCCCCGGCAGGGCGCGGTCGGCTCGACCGGCGCGCTGGGGCTCGGCGTGGGGATCACGGCCTACACCTTGGGCCTGCGCCACGCCTTCGACGCCGACCACATCGGCGCCATCGACAACACCACGCGCAAGCTGATGGCCGACGGCCAGCGCCCGCTCGGCGTCGGCTTCTTCTTCTCGCTCGGCCACTCCACGATCGTCTTCGGGCTCGGGCTGCTCGTGGTCTTCGGCGTGCGCGGCCTCAGCGGGGCGGTCACCGACGACAGCTCGACGCTGCACCGGGCGACCGGGCTCGTCGGCCCGGTCGTCTCCGGCACGTTCCTGTTCGCGATCGGGCTGCTGAACCTGGCGATCCTCGTCAGCATCGTCAAGATCTTCCGGCGGATGCGCACCGGCGAGCTGGACGAGCGGGAGCTCGAGGAGCAGCTCGCGGCGCGCGGGCTGATGACGCGCTTCTACGGCCGGGCGACGCGTGCGGTGAGCAAGTCCTGGCACATGTACCCGCTCGGCGCGCTCTTCGGCCTGGGGTTCGACACGGCCACCGAGGTCGCGCTGCTGCTGCTGGCCGGCGGCGCGGCGGCCAGCGACCTGCCGTTCTACGCGGTGCTCTGCCTGCCGATCCTGTTCGCCGCGGGCATGTCGCTGCTGGACACGATCGACGGCGCGTTCATGAACGTCGCCTACGGGTGGGCGTTCTCGCGGCCGGTCCGCAAGATCTACTACAACATCACGATCACCGGGCTGTCGGTCGCGGTCGCGCTGATCGTCGGCTCGATCGAGCTGCTGTCGGTGCTCGCCGTCACCCACGTCGACCTCAACCTCGTCGGCTACGTGATCGTCGGGCTGTTCGTGCTGACCTGGGCCGTCGCCGCCGCGGTGTGGCGGTTCGGGCACATCGAGGAGCGCTGGGCGCTCGGCGCGCGCAAGGGCTGAACCACCCTCGGGGGGGACAGTCCCCCAACACTGTTGAGGTGAGGTTGGGGGACAGTCCCCCAACACTGTTGAGGTGAGGTTGGGTGACTGTCCCCCGTGGCGCTAGCGCACGGCGTGCTTGGCCTTCCTGGCCTTCTTGACCTTGGCCTTCTTGGCCGCCGCCTGCTGGTCTGCGCCGTCTGACGGGATGCGGGTCTTGCCGCCCTGGGCCGACTTCGGGCAGCCGCGCGGGCGGCCGAGGTCGTAGGGCCCGGAGATGGCCTGGGTGACGACGCCCTTGCTGTCGGCGCTCGCGTAGACGACGGTCAGCAGCGGGTCGACGCGCGGCTCGTCGCACAGCTTCGTGGCGATCGAGAACGTGCCGGTGACCTTGGCGTACTGGTCGCCCGTGTACTTGCCGACGCAGTTGAAGCCCCAGCCCGGGAAGTCGCCGTTGCAGGTGAACGAGTCGGTCGTCACCGGGGTGTTGTGGACGTCGAAGACCGAGACGTCGGTGGCAAAGCCGCTGTCGCCGATCTGCGGCTGGATCTGGTACCCGGTGATCGGGCCGCCGCAGGCGAAGACGTACTGCACCTGCTGGTCGTCGTCGCCGGGTGCGGGCTTGCCCGCCTCGACGTGGCCGCCGCAGTCGTAGTTGTTGGGGTTGGCGCTGGCGCCGGCCGTCGGCGCCCAGATCGCCAAGGCGAGGGCGGCGGCCAGCAGGGGACGGGCGAGGGTCAAGGTGACCTCCGTGTCGTGGTCGATGTGGTTGGTGTGAGGGAAGGGGTGCGGGCCAGGACGCCGTCCAGCGCGCCGGCCGGCGCGTCGGCGGCCGCGCCGAGCGCGGGCAGGCCGAAGAGGTCGTCGAGGGAGCGCAGCAGCGCGACGGGGCCGGTCGCGCCCGCACTGGTGGCGCCGGCGGTGGCGCGCGGCGACAGCACGAGCGCGCCGGCCGCGCCGGGCGCATCGGAGAGGACGACCAGGACGCCGTCGTGCCGGTAGGCCGTGCTGGCGGTGATGCGCGCGACGAGGTCGTGGAGGTCGGCCGCGGTGGGGACGAGCAGCGACAGCGCCGGCGCCTTGGCCGTGTCGGCGAGGTCGGCGTCGAGCGCGTCGAGGCCGACGACGTTCGTCGCGCAGTCGTCGCGGGAGGTCAGCGTGGTGAACAGCGAGACGCCGACGCGCGCGCTCGGCGTGGCCGCGCAGCGCTGCGCGGCGTCCTCGACGTAGGCGCGCCAGGTCAGGTTGACGGAGGTCAGCTGGTCGGGCAGCGACGTCTCGCCCGCGGGCAGGACGCAGGCGGCGACGTCGGTGGCGCAGTCGGCGGTCGGGACCTGGCCGCCGAGCAGGGCGACCTCGTTGACCGCGGCGCTGGGCCCGGCGGCGGCGTAGCCGCTGAGGACCGCGCCCCGGGCGGCGAGGTCGGCGAGGGGCGAGCCGGCCGAGAAGGCGCCGGCG
>JAOPZD010000045.1 GCA_025964295.1 Conexibacter sp. | reverse complement strand
CAAGGTCATCGGATTGATAGGGCCCAACGGCGCCGGCAAGACCTCGCTGATCGACGCGGTGACCGGCTTCACCGCCAGTGAAGGCAGCATGAAGCTCGACGGCCAGGAGATCGGCGGCCTGTCGGCGGTGCGGCGCACCCGCGCCGGGCTCAGCAGGTCCTTCCAGTCGCTGGAGCTTTTCGACGACTCGACCGTGCTGGACAACATTCGCGCGGCGTGCGACCCGGCGGACCGCTTGTCCTACGTTCGCGACCTCGTCCGCCCGCGTCAGCCCGAGCTCCCGGGCAACGCCATCGCGGCGATCAAGGAGTTCAAGCTCGAGGGCGATCTCGACACGATCGCCGAGGACCTCTCCTACGGCAAGCGCCGGCTGCTGGCGATCGCCAGGGCCGTGGCGCGCCAGCCGAGCGTGCTGCTGCTCGACGAGCCGGCCGCCGGCCTGGGCGACGTCGAGACCGCAGAGCTGGTCCATGTCGTCCGGCGCCTCGCGGAGGACTGGGGGATGGGGGTGCTGGTGGTCGAGCACGACATGAACTTCGTCATGAACGTGTGTGACGAGATCGTCGTCCTGGACTTCGGCAAGACGATCGCCGCGGGCCCGCCCGACCTCGTCCGCACCGACCCGATCGTGCGCGCCGCCTACCTCGGCGAGGACGACGACTCCGGCGCTCCCGCGCACCCGTCGCCCAGCCCGGCGCCCGCGGCCGCCACCACGACGACGAAAGGGGCGGCCCGATGAGCGCCGTCGCCGCCGCGCCGGTGATGTCGGCGCAGGGCCTGACCGCCGGCTATGGCGCGATGCCGGTCATCCGGGACGTCACGCTCGAGGTCCATCCCGGCGAGGTCGTGGCGCTGTTGGGGGCGAACGGCGCCGGCAAGACCACGACGCTGCTGGCGCTGAGCGGTGAGCTGCCGCTGATGGGCGGCGAGGTCTTGATGGATGGCACCAAGCGCGGCGCGAGCCTGCATCGCCTCGCCCGCAACGGGCTGTCCTACGTGACCGAGGAGCGCTCGGTGTTCAAGGGGATGTCGACCCTGGACAACTTGCGCGTCGCGGGCGTCGACCCGGACCGCGTCATGGCCCTCTTCCCCGAGCTCGAGCGACGCCTGCACGTCCGCGGCGGTCTGCTCTCCGGCGGCGAGCAGCAGATGCTCACGCTTGGGCGGGCGCTTGCGCGGCAGCCTCGGGTGCTCCTCGCCGACGAGCTGTCGATGGGCCTCGCGCCGCTGGTCGTCACGCGGCTGCTCGCCGCCGTGCGTCAGGCCGCGGATGAGCAGGGGACGGCGGTGCTCCTCGTCGAACAGCACGCCCGCAAGGCCCTGCGCTTCAGCGACCGGGTGTACGTCATGCGGCGCGGGCGGATCGAGATGAGCGCCGCGGCCGCGGAGGCCAGCAGCAGGATCTTTGAGATCGAGGAGTCCTATCTGGCCGGCAAGGACGAGGCCCTGCAGGCGTGACCCGCGCGAGCGAGCCCAGCACCGAACCCAAGGAGACCCGCATGTCAACAGCCGCCATTGAACTGGAAGACCTGAAGCCCGAGGAGATCGCGGCGATCGCGACGCGCGGCCCGGCGGTCGGCAAGATCACCGGCATCAACCACCTCATGCTGGTCTGTCGCGACTTCGAGCGCAGCCTGCGCTTCTACCGCGATCTGCTCGGCTTCCGGCTGCTGACCCACACCCACGGTCGCGCCGCCGATCCGAGCGACCGCACCAAGTTGTTCGCCTACGACAGCATCTCGTTCTTCCGCGTGACCGACAACGTGGTGTTCGGGCTCTACGAGGTGCGTCACGCCGCCGAGCAGGCCCACGCGTCGACGACGCTCGAGATCTGGCCCGAGGCGGACAAGCACCAGCTGCCGCCGAAGCCGTTCGGCCTGGACCATCTCTCCTTCCACGTTCCGACCTGGGCCGACGTGGTCTGGTTCCGCGACCACCTGGAGGCCAACGGGGTGGCCGTCTCGCCGTTGTTCGACTTCGCCGACGGCGGTGCCGGCCGGATGTTCGACGAGAACTGGCCGGTGTTCCCGAGCGAGCCGGGCGAGACGCCGCTGTTCCGAGATCCGGCCGACCAGGTGCTGTCGGGCTCGGTGTACTTCTACGACCCGGACGGCAATGCGCTCGAGGTCTCGACCACCGACTGGACCCGGCCGTAGGCGGACCGTTGCCGTTCCGCGTGTCCATGATGTTCCACCCGAGCCATCGGGTGCCCGACCTGGAGGAGGCCGAGGCCTTCTTCGGGCGGGTGTTCGGGCGGCCGAGCCGGATGATGCACGAGGTGGTGCCGCAGGCGGTCAAGGAGGCCACGCCGGACTACCCCCGTGACTACTGCACGTTCACGCCGATCCAGGACGTGCTGTTCGACACGATCGACCCGAAGCGGTATGTCGTCAAGGGCGAGCAGCGCTACCCCACCGCGACCGAGCCGCGCCTGCGCTCGTTCGGCTGGTACGTCGAGGACATCGACGACCTGTACGCGGCGCTGCGCCGCAACGGGATCAGGGTGGTCGACCAGCTCAACCGCATCGCCCACGGCGACGAGCCGCCCAGCAGCGCGGCGGCCACCCGCGTGCTGTTCTGGTCGCTGCCGGAGGACGCCGGGCTGTCGTACGAGTTCTTCCCCGGCGAGACGGCGTTCCACGGGGACGACCGGCTCGACGCCGGCTGGGCGGTTCCGCCCGTCTCCGACGACGACCCCTTGGGGATCGAGCGCTGCTCACACCACACGGTGTTGACCTCTGCACCCGAGCGCGGGCTGAGGCTCGTCGTCGACATCCTCGGCGGCAAGGTCATCCACGAGGGCGACAACGAGCTGCTGGGCACGCGGAGCACCTTCGTGCATCTCGCCGGCTCGACGCTCGAGTACGCCACGCCCGTGGGCGATGGTACGCCGGCGCGGGCTGAGCTGGCCGGCAGCGCGCCCGAGGACAGCTACCACGCGATCACGTGGAAGGTCGCCGATCTCGACCGCGTCGCCGACCACCTCGCCGCCTGCGGCGTCGGGATCCGGCACCAGACCACGGACACCATCGTGACCGAGCCGGGCACGAGCCTCGGCATCCCATGGGGCTTCACCACGCGGCTGATCGCCAACGACCCTCGCGGGGAAGCCTGAGCCGTATGCGCGACCTGCCCAAGCGCAACCTGACGTGCCCGTGTGGTGCGTACATCCGCGGCGACGACGAGGACGACCTCGTGCAGAAGGCCATGCAGCACCTGCGCGACGAGCACCCCGAGCTCGCCGACGAGTACGGCCGCGACGAGATCCTGTTCATCGCCTACTGAGGTTTTGTCCGTGAACGCTCACACCTCCTCCGTCAGCGACGCGCCGCTGACGCCATTGAGATTCCTCGAGCGCAGCGCGCGCGTCTGGGCCACGCGCCCGGCCGTCCGCGACCGGGGCGCCGAGCGCTCGTACGCCCAGCTGCTCGACCGCGTCCAGCGTGCGGCAGCGATGCTGCGCGACGACCTCGGCGTGCAGGACGGCGATCGCGTCGCGACGCTGCTGCCGAACGTCGGTCCGATGCTGGAGCTGCACTACGCGGTGCCGGGCGCGGGCGCCGTCCTGGTCCCGCTCAACACCCGGCTCAGCGGCGTGGAGTACACCTACATCATCGAGCATTCCGGTGCCAGCGTCGTCGTGGCCTATGAGCCGCTGCGCGACGTGATCGAGGCGGCGTTGGCGGAGCTCGGCGACCGTGCGCCGGTCGTCGTGTGGGTCGGCGAGGACGCGGCGACAGGGGAGTACGACGAGCGGCTGGCAGCGGCGGCGCCGCGGGCCCTGGCGCTTCCCGCGGACGAGCATGCGCTGCTGTCGCTCAACTACACCTCGGGCACGACCGGTCGTCCGAAGGGCGTGATGACGACGCACCGCGGCGCCTATCTGCACAGCCTCGGCGTCGTCGCGGAGACCCGGATGACGGCGCGGAGCGCCTACCTGTGGACGCTGCCGATGTTCCACTGCAACGGCTGGGCCTACACATGGGCCGTCACGGCGGCCGGTGCGCTGCACGTGTGCCTGCCGCAGGTCGAGCCCGAGGCCATCTGGACGGCGATCGACCGCGACGGCGTCTCGCACCTGTGCGCGGCGCCGACCGTCGTGACGATGATGCTCGGCAGCCCGGCCGCCGCGGCGGCCTCACAGCCGGTACAGCTGTTCATCGGCGGCGCGCCGCCGTCGCCGACGCTGCTCGAGCGCGCGGCGGCGCTGAACATCGACGTGACGCACCTCTACGGGCTGACCGAGACCTATGGGCCCATCGCCGTGTGCGCCTGGCAGCCCGCGTGGGATGCGGCACCCGCTGACGAGCAGGCGCGACTGCGCGCTCGCCAAGGCGTCAGCACGGTCGTGAGCGAGCGCCTTCGCGTCGTGGACGACGCGATGGCGGACGTGCCCGCCGACGGGACCACCATGGGAGAGGTCGTGATGCGGGGCAACAACGTGATGGCCGGCTACTACCGAGATCCGGAGGCGACCAAGCACGCGTTCCGCGGCGGGTGGTTCCACTCCGGCGACGTCGCCGTCATGCATCCCGACGGCCACATCGAGCTCCGCGACCGCCTCAAGGACATCGTCATCTCGGGCGGGGAGAACATCTCCACGATCGAGGTCGAGCAGGCGCTGCTGACGCATCCGGCGGTCGAGGAGGCGGCGGTCATCGGCATGCCCGACGAGCACTGGGGCGAGGTGCCCGTGGCGTTCATCACCGTCACGGCCGGCGCACAGCCGACCCCGGACGAGCTCCGCGACCACGTGCGCGAGCGCCTGGCGCGGTTCAAGGCGCCGCGGCACGTCCACGTCGTCCCCGAGCTGCCGAAGACCGCGACCGGCAAGATCCAGAAGTTCGAGCTGCGCGACCGCGTGGCCCAGTCGACCCCCGCGCCCGTCCGGTGATCGACTTCGACCCAGGGGCCGAGGTCGCCGGGCTCCGCGACCGCGTGACGCGCTTCGTCGCCGACGTCGTGATCCCGGCCGAGGCCCGGGACCGCTCGGAGCACGGGCTCGATGACGGGCTCCGGACCGAGCTGCAGGAGGCGGCCAAGGACGCGGGCGTCTTCGCGCCCCAGGTGGCCGAGGAGCTCGGCGGTCTCGGGCTTGACCACCGTGGGCAGATGGTCGTCTTCGAGGCCGCCGGCTACTCCATCCTGGGCCCGCAGGCTCTGAACTGCGCCGCGCCGGACGAGGGCAACATGCACCTGCTCGCCCGCGTGGCCCGGCCCGACCAGCGTGAGCGCTACCTCCGCCCGCTGGCCACAGGGCAGGCGCGCTCGTGCTTCGCGATGACCGAGCCCGCGCCGGGCGCCGGCTCCGACCCGTCGATGCTGCGCACCGAGGCCCGCAGGGTCGACGGCGGCTGGTCGATCAGCGGATCGAAGTGGTTCATCACCGGCGCCCAGGGCGCCGCCTTCGCGATCTGCATGGCGCGCACGAGCGCGTCGATTGAGCGTGGCCACGGCGCGACGATGTTCCTCGTCGACGCCGGCACGCCCGGCATGGCGGTCGAGCGCGTCGTCGACGCCATGGATCGCAGCTTTCCGGGAGGCCATGCGGTGGTCCGGTTCGACGACTGCGTCGTGCCCGACGATGCGGTCCTCGGCGAGGTCGGCGAGGGGTATTCCTACGCGCAGGTCCGCCTGGCGCCGGCGCGCCTCACGCACTGCGCGCGCTGGCTCGGGCTGGCGCGTCGCGCGCTCGACGTCGCGCTGGACCGGGCGGCGGAGCGCGAGGCCTTCGGTGCCCGGCTCGGCGAGCTCGGCATGGTCCAGCAGCTCATCGCCGACTCGGTGCTCGACATCGAGACGAGTCGACTCTTGACCTGGCAGGGAGCGTGGGCGCTGGACGCCGGCGGCGCGGGGCGCCATGAGTCGTCGCTGGCCAAGGCGCACGTCGCCGAGGCCGTGCATCGGGTCGTCGACCGTTCGATCCAGATCTGCGGAAGCCTGGGCGTCTCCGGGGACGCGCCGCTGGCGCGGTTCCTCGCCGAGGTCCGGCCGTTCCGGATCTACGACGGCCCCACCGAGACCCATAAGTGGGCAGTCGCGCGCAGAGCGGTGCGGGACCGCGCACGCGCACAGGTGGGCGCGTGACGGAGGCCGGCACGGCGCGGCCGGAGGAGCACGACGTCGTCGTGTCCTGGCCCGAGGCCACCATGCAGAGCCGTCCGCCGCTGATCGTCCTCGCGACACTGCGCACGTTCCTCGATCGGGCTGGGATCGGAACCGGGGAGCTGTCGGCCCGGCCGATCGGCGACGGTCACTCCAACGTCACCTACGAACTGCTGCGCGACGATGTGCGTGTCGTGCTGCGGCGTCCGCCGCGTCCGCCGTTCGCTCCTTCGGCGCACGACGTGCTGCGCGAGGCCCGGCTCCTCCTGGGCCTCGCGCCGTTGGGCGTCCGGGTTCCCAGGGTCCTGGCGAGCTGCGCTGACGTCGCCGTGATCGGCGCACCCTTCTACATCATGGAGCACGTCGACGGCGACGTCCTCGGCCCGCAGGAGCCCGTGCCGCCGATCGAGGCGCGCGGGAACGTCGGGGACGAGCTCGTCGACGCGCTGGCCCAGCTGCACGCCGTCGACATCGACACGCCGGAGCTCAACGGTTTCGGCCGTCCAACCGGGTATCTCGAACGCCAGCTGCGCCGGTTCGCCTCGATCTGGAAGTCACAGCGCACGCGCGACCTGCCGGACGTCGAGCGCATCGCCGCCTGGCTGGCCGACAACCTCCCCGAGACGGCGGTCACGACGATGGTCCATGGCGACTACCGCGTGGGCAACGTCATGTTCTCGCGCGACTCGTCGTGCCGGCTGCTCGCCATCCTCGACTGGGAGATGGCGACGCTTGGCGATCCCCTGGCCGATCTGGGCTACTTGTGCGCCACCTGGGCCCGTGCGGACGACGGCGAGGATCCCATGCTCGCGCTGTCCGCCGTGACCCGTCTGCCCGGCTTCGCCTCACCGGACGACCTGCGCGATCGCTACGCGACGGTCACCGGCCGCGACGTGGACGACCTCCTCTTCTACGAGGTCCTGGCGCTGTGGAAGTGCGCCATCTTCCTGGAGAGCAGCTTCCGCCGCTTCCGCGAGGGCACGACCGACGACCCGTACTTCGCCGCGCTCGAAGCCGGCGTGCCGCGCCTCGTGCGGGCTGCGCTGCAGCGCACGAGCCGCCGCCCGTCGCGACCGGGCGCGGCGTCGACCATGCCGCCCGAGCCCTTCACGGCGTCCTGAGGAGCCCGATGACCAGCACATCCAACGGTCGCGCCCGCGGCCGCCGCAAGCGCCCCCGAGTGCCGACCGCCGACCGGCTGCTGGCCCTGGCGGCCCGGGAGTTCCGTGCCAACGGCTTCCACGCCACCACGACCCGCGAGCTGTCGGCGGCGCTGGGCATCGAGAAGTCCTCGCTCTACTACCACGTCAGCTCCAAGGACGACCTGCTCTATCGCATCTGCGTGGAGTCCCTGAACCGGATCAAGTTCTCGGTGGAGCAGGCCCTCGCGGACGTCGAGGATCCGCTGGAGCGCGTGAATGCCATGATGACCGGGCACATCGCGGCGATGCTCGAGGACCGCGACCTGCACGCGACGATGCTCGTCGAGCTGCGGGCGCTCGGGGGCGCGCAGCGCGACGAGGTCGTGGCGATGCGTGACGGCTACGAGACCACGGTGCGCGAGACGCTCGCGCAGGCGCAGGAGTCCGGTGCCCTCACCAACGGCTTCACGGCGCACGAGTTGACCCTCTCACTGCTCAATCTCCTCAACTGGACCATCTTCTGGTACCGCCCGGAGGGCGTCGACAGCGTCGAGCGCATCGACGAGCTGTTCCGCACCGTCTTCCTGCAGGGCGCCGGGGTGTCGGCCCGCGCCGCGTCGCCGGGCGGATCGGCCACGACCTAGACGACCGGGCGCTCGGTTGGTAGCGTTCGGCGGGCTTTGGGAGACGAGAGGAGAGATCCTGTGGCAACCGGTCAGGCACCACGCTTGATGCCCCTTCCCGGGCGCGAAGGCGGCGCGCTGAAGCGCGTCGTGGTCGTCGGCGCGTCGCTCGCCGGGATCGGCGCGATCGAGGAGCTGCGCCAGCGCGGCTTCGACGGCGAGCTGATGCTGGTCGGCGACGAGGACCGGCTTCCCTACGACCGGCCGCCGCTCTCCAAGGACGTCCTGGCCGGGCGTCGCGAGCCTCAGGCGACGCTCCTGCGGCCGGAGAGCGTGTACGACGAGCTCGAGGTCGAGCTGGCGCTCGGCCGCGGCGCGGTCGGCCTGGATCTCGAGCGCCGCCGGATCCGGCTCGCCGGCAACGGCGAGGTCACGTTCGACGGGCTCGTGATCGCCACCGGCGCAGCGCCCGTGATGCTCGGCGGGCCGCGGCTCGACGGCGTCCATCCCCTGCGAACGCTGGAAGACTGCCTCGCGATCAAGGACCGCCTTCGGACGGCGCGGCGCGTCGTCATCGTCGGCGGCGGCTTCATCGGGGCCGAGGTGGCCTCGACGGCCGTGGCGCTCGGCGCGGCGGTGACGCTCGTCGAGGGCCTTCCCCAGCCCATGTCGCGGGTGCTCGGGCTGACGATCGGCGAGCTGTGCGCGACGATGCACCGCGAGCACGGCGTCGACGTGCGCTGCGAGACGACGGTGACCGGCCTCGTGGGGACGGACGTCGTGCAGGGCGTGCGCCTCGGCGACGGCACCGTGCTCGAGGCGGACCTGGTCGTGATCGGGATCGGCGTCCGGCCCTGCACCGGCTGGCTGGAAGGCTCGGGTCTGGAGCTCGCCGACGGCGTCGTCTGCGACGCGTATTGCCGGACGTCGCATCCGAGCGTCGTCGCTGCCGGCGACGTCGCGCGCTGGACGCATCCCACCTTGGGATCGGTGCGCATCGAGCACTGGGAGAACGCCATCCGCCAGGGCCAGGCCGCGGCGTCGACGCTCCTGTCGCCGGAGACCGCCGAGGTCTACGCGCCCGTGCCGTACGTGTGGTCGGACCAGTACGACCGCAAGATCCAGATCGTCGGCCGGCCCACCGACGGCGACGAGATGGCTGTCGTCGAGGGCAGCCTCGAAGAGCGGCGGTTCGTCGCGCTCTACGGGCGCGCCGGCGTGCTGACCGCAGGCCTCGCCTTCAACCGCTCGCGCCCGATCCGGCTGGTGCGCGACATGCTCGCGGCCGGCTCGAGCCTGGCCGACGCGGTGGCCTCGTTCGCCGAGCGCCAGGCCGCCAGAAACTCATCATCAACCCAGGAGGTCGCTCTATGAAGGTCGTGGTCGATATGGAGCTGTGTGACGCGCACGGCACGTGCGTGGACGCCTGTCCGGAGGTCTTCGAGCTCGACGACGACGACGAGCTCCACGTGCTGGACGCCAACCCGCCCGAGGAGCTGCGGGCCAAGGTCGTGGCAGCGGCGCGCTCGTGCCCCAAGGCCGCCATCCGCATCGTCGACTAGGCCGGAGAGCAGCCGTGCTGGGAATCATGCAGGCCACGCAGCTGACGCTCGGGCATACGCTCGAGCGGGCGGAGCGGCTGTACCCCGACAAGGTCGTCGTGACCGCGACGGCCGGCGGCGGCCGGGAGCGCACCACCTATGGCACTTGGGCTCAGCGCACCCGGCGTCTCGCGACGGTCCTCGATCGGCTGGGGATCTCCGAGGACGGGCGCGTCGGCACGTTCGCCTGGAACACCGCCCGCCACCTCGAGCTGTACTTCGCCGTCCCCTGCAGCGGCCGCGTGCTCCACACGCTCAACATCCGGCTGTTCCCGGAGCAGATCACCTACATCGCGAACCACGCGGAGGACGAGGTCGTCTTCGTCGACCGCTCGCTGCTGGGCATCCTCTGGCCGCTGGTGGACACGTTCACGACCGTCCGGAACGTCGTCGTCATGGACGACGGGGCGGACGAGCCGCTCCCCGACGATCCGCGCGTGCTGGACTACGAGACGCTGCTCGCGGCGGCCGAGCCGGCTTCCGTCCTGCGCGTTGACGACGAGAACCGCGCCGCGGCCATGTGCTACACGAGCGGCACGACGGGCGATCCCAAGGGCGTGGCCTACTCGCACCGCTCGATCACGCTGCACTCGCTCGCCCTCATGGCCAAGGACATGTACTCGCTCGGTGAGAGCGACGTCGTCCTGCCGGTCGTCCCGATGTTCCACGCCAACGCGTGGGGGTTGGCCCACGCGGCGGTCATGTGCGGCGCGAGCCAGGTGCTCCCTGGACCCGACCTCTCCGGGGCGGCCATCGCCGAGTTGATGGAGTCGGAGCGGGTCACCATCGCCGCCGGGGTGCCCACGATCTGGATGAACATGCTGGGAGAGATCGACGGGCGCGACCTCTCGTCGGCGACGCGCATCATCGGCGGCGGGTCGGCCGTCCCGATGGCGCTGTCGGAGGCCTACCGCGCCAAGACCGGTCGACCCATCGTGCACGCATGGGGGATGACGGAGACGAGCCCGGTCGGCACGGTCAACTACCTGCGCCCGGCGCTGGCGTCGCTGTCGGAACAGGAGCTCGCCGAGCTCCGCACGTCGGTCGGCCTGCCGGCGCCGCTGACCCAGGTCCGCATCGTCGAGCCCGGCGGCTCGGAGGAGCTGCCGTGGGACGGCGAGGCGACCGGCGAGCTGCAGATCGCCGGGCCGTGGATCGCCGCGACCTACTACCTCGACGACCGCTCGTCCTCTTCCTTCACCGACGATGGCTGGCTTCGCACGGGCGATGTCGCGAGTATCTCGCCGCACGGCTACGTCAGGCTGCGCGACCGCACCAAGGACGTCATCAAGTCCGGCGGCGAGTGGGTGTCGTCGGTGGAGCTGGAGAACGAGATCATGGCGCACCCCGACGTCGCCGAGGCCGCTGTGATCGGCGTGCCCGACGCGCGGTGGGGCGAGCGCCCGCTGGCCTGCGTCGTGGCGCGGGACGGCGCGACGCTGACCGCCGACGACATCCGCGGGTTCCTGGACGGGCGCGTCGTCAAGTGGTGGATCCCCGAGCGGGTGGAGCTGATCGACGCGATCCCGAAGACCTCGGTCGGCAAGTTCTCCAAGAAGGACCTGCGCGCCCGGTTCGCCGCCGGGGCTCCCACAGGCGCGCCGTCCGCCGCTGCGGACACGGACTGAAACGATGAGCATCCTCGATCTCTTCCGCCTCGACGGACGCGTCGCGATCGTCACGGGCGCGTCCTCGGGCCTCGGCGTCGGCTTCGCCGAGGCGCTGGCACAGGCCGGGGCGGACGTCGTCCTCGGGGCCCGACGGGCCGATCGCCTCTCGGACACGGCCGCGCTCGTGGTCGCCGCGGGCCGGGAGGCGCACAGCGTCGCCACCGACGTGAGCCGGCCCGAGGACTGCCAGGCGCTGGTCGATGCCGCGATGGAGCGCTTCGGCCGCGTCGACGTGCTCGTCAACAACGCCGGGATCGGCACCGCGGTGCCAGCCACGCGCGAGACGCCCGCCGAGTTCCGGCGCGTGATCGACATCAACTTGAACGGCAGCTACTGGATGGCGCAGGCGTGCGGGCGGGTCATGCGGCCAGGCAGCGCCATCGTCAACGTCGCCAGCATCCTGGGGATCACGACTGCCGCGCTGCCACAGGCCGCGTACGCCTCCAGCAAGGCGGCGGTGATCGGGCTCACCCGCGATCTGGCGCAGCAGTGGACCGGTCGTAAGGGCATCCGCGTGACGGCGCTGGCGCCGGGCTTCTTCGCCTCCGAGATGACCGATGAGTATCCCGAGGGCTATTTGGACCAGATGATGGCCCGGGTGCCTGCCGGCCGGAAGGGCCGCGCGGAGGAGCTCGCCGCTGCCCTGGTCTTCCTCGCCAGCCCCGCCGGCGGCTACGTCACGGGCGTGACGCTGCCGGTCGACGGCGGCATCACGATCACCTAGCCGCGTCGTACGGGGCCGCGCGCTCGAACTGGGCGAGGGGCCGGCCGGCGCGCTCGGCGATCACGAACCGTACGGGCATCCCGACGGCGGCCGGAGGTCCGTCCCCGATGAGGTTGGCTGTGAAGCGGACGGCGTTGCCGAAGTCGACGTGCACCACCGTGTACGGGGGCGGCACGCTGGTGGCGATCGCCTCGTGCGCCACGATGCACGACACGACGGTGCCCTCCTGCGGCGCCGGTTCCCACGATGCCTCACGGGACAGGCAGCGGTGGCACACGGCGCGCGGCGTGCTGCGTAGCGTGCTGCACGAGCCGCAGCGCTGGAACTGCACCTGGCCCGCCGCAAGGTGGGCCGCGAACTGCTCCTCGGGGCTCATCGGGGCACGCGCTCCTCGTCGTTGGTGAACAAGAGGGCGTCGCCGAAGATCGCGCCCCACTGGGCAACGGCCGCGCCCGCGACCTGGCGCTCGCCGGCCTCGCCGCGCAGCTGGCGCGTCAGCTCGACCATGTGCCCCCACCCGGCGGTGTGCCCTTGCGAGAGCAGCCCGCCGTTGGTGTTGATCGGGAAGCTCCCGCCAGGCCCGATGCGCTCCCGCGTCGCCCACGACGGCGCCTCGCCGGGCCGGCAGTGGCCGAAGCGCTCGAGTGCCATCCACACCACGGACGCGAAGCAGTCGTAGGTGTAGAACACGTCGACGTCGGCGGGCTCCATGCCAGCCTGGTGGTATGCCGCCAGGTCCCATGCAGTTGGAGCGAACGTGGTGGTCGTCTGTCCGAAGAGCCCGAGTCCGGGCCGCGCGAAGTACGCCTCCTCGCGGCCGCTCTGGACGCCCTGGCCGCCGACGATGTGCACCGGCGGACGGTCGAGACCGCGCGCGAGGTCCCCACGGGCGACGATGACACAGGCCCCGTAGTCGTTCTGCGGCGAGCCGGTGGGCCCGTAGGGGAAGCAGTCGAGCTGTCGTAGCGGCTCGACGACCTGGGGCGAGGCGAGGTAGTCGTCGAGCGTGAGCGGATCGCGCAGCCACGCCGTGTCGTTGCGAACGGCATGATCGCGTGTGGCGAGCACGACGTCGGCGAGTCGGTCGCGGTCCGCGCCGTGGAGCGCCAGGTAGCTCTGGAACGCGAGCGCGGCGTCATGGACGAAGCTCGTCATCCCATAGCTCTCGACGTCGCCATGGGGCGGCGCGCCATACGCCGCCGCGCTCAGTCCGCCGCCCGGGCGGCGCTTGGTGCCACCGAGGCACACCACATAGTCGGCGAGGCCGCTCGTGACGGCCATCGCCGCGACGAGGACGGCCGACCCGGTGAACCGGCCGTGCGTCCAGAACTGCGTGACGAACCGCGTGCGGAGGTCGAGGCCGGCGACCATCGCGTCGTAGTCCTCGCCGCTCGGGCGGCCGAGGTTCCAGACGAAGCCGTCGAGCTGCGAGCGGTCGAGGCCGGCGTCGTCGAGCGCCTCGGTGAGCGCGGCGGCGGCGAGGCCGAAGGTCGTCTCCTCGGGCCACACGCCGACCGGCGTGATCGCCGCGCCCACGATCGCGGCGTTGATGGGCGGGGGCATCGGCGCGGATCAGGCCCCGGGCTCTTCGACCGGCGCGAACAGTGCCGGCACGGGCCGGTCGTCGCGGAACCAGTCGGAGCGGTCGTAGCCCTCCCATTCGGGATCGCCAAGGTCCATCGTGGAGATCTCGAGCGAGTTGCCGCTCGGGTCGTAGAAGTAGATGGACTTCACGAACTTCGCATGCGAGGGGTCGAGCTTGCGCTCGATGATCTTGGACACGGCGATGCCGTAGGACTGCAGGCGCGCCTGGAACCACACCAGGTCGTCACGCGACGGAACGTCGAAGGCGAGGTGGTCGAGCTTCTGGGGCCGCGTCACCGAGCGCACACGCTCAGGGACTCCCGGCCAGAGATGGGGGACGATCGAGCCGTCGAACCGGTCGTCGAGGTCGTTGACCTCGTACAGGGAGTAGAGCTCTCCATTGGCCAACTCGAAGAAGTACTGACGCTCGAACGTGAAGTTCTCGCGGGCGTCGTCGTCGCCGGTGCGGACCTCCTTGAGCGTGTCCACGCGGCCGTTGGTGCGGACCACCTTGAGGCCGAGGACGTCGCGGTAGAACCGGACCGTCGCCTCCATGTCGTGCGTGAACAGCGCCAGGTGGTTGATCCCACGCAGCTTCCCCGCGGCCGCGCCTCCGGACTGGACCACCTGGTGACCGGCTTGCACCGTCATCTCGTCTGACTCCTCCGCGTCGTTTGGGAGAAACGTATCTCCCGACCGGGCGCTCGGTCAAGCGACTCGGTAGCGTCGCGCCACGAGCCTTGCCCGTCCGATCAGAAGGGATCCAGATGGCGACCGATGTCGAGGGGCCTGATTCGAGGCGGAAAGTCCCGGCGCCTACACCAGGAGACCTCAAGACCGCTGCTTTGGGAGCAGGGGGTCGCCGGTTCAAATCCGGCCGCCCCGACTGAGGGCGGCAGGAAATGCGGAGATCGAGCCTGCGTCTGGTTGACTGCCTGGCGGGCGGACCTACAAGAGCGCACGTATGGGCAGTGCGGCCTCTGAAGAACCAAGCCAGAACGGTGAGCGACGGATCGGTCTTGCCTCGGTGTCGGGGCTTGGGGCCGAGCCCGTCGACTGCTCGGCCTGTGGTGGCACCGGCCTGAGCAGGCCCCGCCGGACGGGTGCGCCGGACGCCCGCTGCCCGGTATGCGACGGCTTCGGCGTGCTGCCCAAGCCGGAGTGCGAGTTCCCCTAGCCCGGCCCGTTCTGCGCCGCCTGGCGCTGGGCGAACGCGAGGCGATCCTCCGCGGCAGCAAGCTCCCGTTCCAGCTCGCGCATGCGCACGGGTGTCGTCGGGCGCGGCCCGTACATCTTGGCCTGGTAGAGGTCACGGCGCTGCCGGGCGTGTCGCGCCTCGGCCCGCAGGTCATCGATGCGTTCGCTGGCCATGTCGCTCTCCGTCGAGGCTACGGCAT
>JAOPZD010000035.1 GCA_025964295.1 Conexibacter sp. | reverse complement strand
CGCGCAGCCGGCGCTCGAGCAGCTCGCCGCCCTTGGCCAGCGACGGCCAGTACATCCGCGACGCCGACGTGCCCTCGCGCGCCGGGCGCAGGCCGTCGAGCTCGATCTCGGCCGCGACCGACGAGCGGCGCCCGAACTGCAGCGTCCCGGGGCTCTCGCCGCCCGACCCCGGCGCCTGGACCGGCTCGATGCGCGGCAGGATCAGCACCTCGTCGGGCTCCATCCGCGGCCCGCGCGCGACGCGGACCATCAACCCGAACGGGTCGCGGACCGCCACGCGCGGCGGCGCCAGCACCTTGCGGCCGCGGCGGGCGAAGCGCACCTCGATCCGCACGCGCGTCATCCGCCGGCCGGTGGCCAGCGGCGCGGGCGCGGGCAGCAGCGGGTCCAGGACGCCGCCGGTCGGCAGCGGCCGCGGCGACGTGACCCGGATGTCGACCGACACCGGCTCCTCCTCCATCGCGCGGGCCACGCCGACGGTCCGCGTCGCCCGCACCCCGCGCGCCCCCGCGATCACCCAGACGCCGGCGCCGACGGCCAGGACCAGGAACGCGGCGCCCGCGACGTAGAGCGGCTCGGCGTCGAGCAGGCCGGCGCAGACGATGAGCACCAGGCCCAGGGCGCCGGTGCGGAGGAGCGGGCGGGCGGTCTCCTCCATGATGATGTCCTTGCCTTGCCCCCGCCTACATCGCCGGCGTGGCGGACAGCGCGTCGGCGACGATCTGGTGCGGCGTCGCCTCCAGCGCCTCGGGCGCCAGGACGATGCGGTGGGCCAGGACGACCTGCGCGAGCGCCTGGACGTCGTCGGGCAGCGCGTGGTCGCGGCCCTGCAGCAGCGCGCGCGCCTTGGCGGCGCGCAGCAGCATCAGGCCGGCGCGGGGCGACGCGCCCAGCTCGGTGCGCGCGTCCTCGCGCGTGCGCTGCAGCAGCGCGACCACGTACCCGCGCAGCCGGTCGGAGACCAGGATCCGCTGGGCGATCTCGATCGCCTCCAGCACGTCGGCGGCCGTGGCGACGGGCTCCATCTTCTCGACGCGGTCGCCCGCCTCGTGGGCGCGCAGCATGTCGACCTCGGCGGCCGGCGTCGGGTAGCCGAGCGACAGCCGCGCCATGAAGCGGTCGACCTGCGCCTCGGGCAGCGGATAGGTCCCCTCGAACTCGACCGGGTTCTGCGTCGCCAGCACGACGAACGGGCGCGCGAGCTCGTGGGAGTGGACGTCGACCGTGACGCGCCGCTCCTGCATGCACTCCAGCAGGCCCGACTGCGTCTTGGGCGACGCGCGGTTGACCTCGTCGACGAGCACGACGTTGGCGTAGATCGGCCCGGGCCGGTACTCGAAGCGGTCCTCGCGCTGGTTGAAGACGTTGGTGCCGACGACGTCGGCGGGCAGCAGGTCGGCGGTGCACTGCACGCGCTGGAAGCCGAGGTCGGTGACCTGCGCGAAGGCGCGCGCGAGCGTCGTCTTGCCGACGCCGGGCAGGTCCTCGATCAGGACGTGGCCCTCGGCGAGGATGCACACCAGGAGGTCCTCCAGGACCTCCTGGCGGACCTCGACGACGTCGTGCACCGCCTCGGCGATGCGGCGCGCGAGCAGCCCGGCGCGGGCGACCTCGGAGCCGTCGAGGCCCTCGGCGCTCACGGTCGCGCCTCGACCGCGCGCAGCCGCCCGACCGTCGCGAGGATCGCGCGGGCGACCTCGGCCTTGGTCCCGCGCGGGACGGCCTCCTCGCCGGAGGCGGTGACGATCGTCACCTCGTTGTCGGCGGCATCGAACCCGATGCCCGGCTGGGAGACGTCGTTGACCACCACCGCATCCAACCCCTTGCGGACGAGCTTGTCGCGGCCGTAGGCGACCGCGTCCGCGCCATGCTCGGCGGCGAAGCCGACCAGCGTCTGCCCGGGACCGCGCGACGCTGACAGGCCGGAGAGCACGTCCTCGGTACGTTCGAGCACCAGCGTCAGCTCATCGCGGTCGGTCTTCTTCAGCTTGCCGTCGTGGGCCGCGGCCGGCCGGAAGTCGGCCACGGCGGCGGCCATGACCAGGACGTCGGTGGCGGCGAACTCGGCGATCGCCGCGTCGCGCAGCTGCGCGGCGGTCTCGACGTCGAGGTAGCGGACACGCGGATGCGGCGTCAGCGCGACGTTCGCGGCGATGACCGTGACCTCGGCGCCGAGCGCGGCGGCCTCCTCGGCGAGCGCGAAGCCCATCCGGCCCGACGAGCGGTTGCCGACGTAGCGGACCGCGTCGATCGGCTCGCGGGTCCCGCCCGCGGTGATCAGGACCTTCAGCCCGTCCCAGGGGCGAGGGTGGGTGGGGACCGGTTCGACAACCGCCTCGAAGGCGGCGACGAGGTGGGCGACGTCGGCCAGCCGGCCGGTCCCCCACTCGTGCTTGGTGGCCAGCGCGCCGGTCGTCGGCGCGATGACGATCACGCCGCGCGCGCGGAGCAGCTCGAGGTTGGCCTGCGTCGCCGGGTGCTCCCACATGTGGTGGTTCATCGCGGGCGCGACGAGCACCGGGCACGACGCGGCGAGCGCCGCGCTGGTCAGCAGGTTGTCGGCCAGCCCGTGGGCGAGCTTGGCGATCGTGTTGGCCGACGCCGGCGCGATCAGGTACGCGTCGGCGTTGCGGACGAGCTCCAGGTGGCTGGCCGGGTCGTGGACCGGCGGCTCCTGGTCTCCAAACGCGCCCCGGGCGGGATCGCGCTCGAACTCGTCGGTGAGGACCGGGGCACCCGTCAGCGCCGCGAACGAGGCGGCGCCGACAAAGCGCTGGGCGGTCGGCGTCTGGATGGCGCGGACCGCGTGCCCGGCCTTGGTGGCCAGGCGCACGACCTCGAGCGCCTTGTAGGCCGCGATGCCCCCGCTGACCCCGAGGAGCAGGCGCGCCATCGCGTCCTAGCGGTACTGGTACTTGATCTTGCCCGCGGCGACTTCCTCGAGCGCGATCGTGAGGTAGTTCTTGCTGATGGTCTCGACCATCGGCGGCGGGAACTCGTCGAAGGTCCCCTCGCCCAAGTTGTGGTAGTACGAGTTGATCTGGCGCGCGCGCTTGGCGGCGACGAGGACCGACGCGTAGTTGGAGTCGACGTGGTCGAGCAGCTTGTCGATGCGGGGACTGATCACGCGCCCAGTGTACCCCGCA
>JAOPZD010000662.1 GCA_025964295.1 Conexibacter sp. | reverse complement strand
CGATCGTGGCCGGCTCGCGCGACGCCGGCGGCACCACCGCCACGGCGACGGTGACGACCACCGGCGGCGGGACCGCCGTCGCCGCGGCCGACACCACGGCGGCCGCGACGCTCACGCTGGGCGAGATCTACAAGAAGTCCGCGCCGGGCGTCGTCGACCTCGTCGTCGGCAGCGGGTCGTCGGCGGCGGAGGGCAGCGGGTTCGTGGTCGACAAGCGGGGCGACGTGGTGACCAACGCCCACGTCGTCGACGGCGCGACGTCGATCAAGGTGACGTTCTCGGACGGCACGAAGGCGACGGGCCGCGTGCTGGGGACCGACACCGCGACCGACATCGCGGTCGTCCGCGTCACGCAGATCAGCGCGGCCAAGCTGCACCCGCTGACGCTCGGCGACTCCGGCGCGGTGCAGGTCGGCGACGGCGTGCTGGCGATCGGCAGCCCGTTCGGCCTGTCCGAGACGCTCACCACGGGGATCGTCTCCGCGCTGGACCGGACGATCACGTCGCCGTCGGGCGCGACGATCGGCGGCGCGATCCAGACCGACGCCTCCATCAACCACGGCAACTCGGGCGGGCCGCTGATCGACGCCGAGGGCCAGGTGGTCGGCGTCAACGCGCAGATCGAGAGCGACTCGGGCGGCAACGACGGCATCGGCTTCGCGATCCCGTCGGGCACCGTGCGGACGGTCGCGGCGGCGCTGATCGCCGGCGAGACGGTCGCGCACCCGCAGCTGGGCGTGAAGATCGAGGACGGGACGAGCGGCGGCGTGAAGCTGGCTGCCGTCACCGCGGGCGGCGCAGCCGCCGGGGCGGGCCTGAAGGCCGGCGACGTGATCACCGCGATCGACGGGACGGCGGTGGGCAACGCCGATGCGCTGGCGTCGCTCATCGCCTCCCACCAGCCCGGCGACCGCCTGCGCGTGACGTTCCGCCGCGCGGGCGCGACGCGGACGGCGACCGCGACGCTGGGGACGGCGAAGAGCTAGGCGCCGGGCCTTGCCTCGAGCGCCTTCAGCTGGTCGCGCAGCCACTCCTCCATCACCGAGCTGATCCGCAGCCCGAGGTCGACGGCCGGCGCGAAGGCCGAGCCGCCGCCGTCGGCCGCGATGGCGGCGGCGATCTGCTCGAGCGCCGCGCGCTGGGCGAGGACGTGGTCGAGGTCGCGCTGGAGCGCGACGCGGGCGTCGGCGGGCTCCAGCAGCCGCGGCGCCAGGAAGGTGCGGACCGCGGACTCGTTGCGCTGGACGCGCGACGGCTCGACCTCGACGAGCCAGCGGCGCAGCTCCGCGCGCCCCGCGGCGGTCAGCGCCCACGTCCGGCTGTTGCGCGGGCCCTCGGCCACGACCTCGATCATGCCGTCGTCCTCGAGCTTGCCCAGCTCGGGGTAGATCTGGCTGTGGCTGGCGTGCCAGGCGTTGCTGAGCGACTTGTCGAACTTGCGCGTCAGGTCATACCCCGTGGCGGGTTCGACGGCCAGGAGGCCGAGCATCGCGTGGCGCAGCGACATGGGCGCAGCGTACCCCGGTCTTGACATGCAAGTCCTTACATGTCAGAAATTGCATGTATGGCTTCCCCGGCCCCGCTCCCCTCCCCCTCGCCCGCCCGCCAGCGCCTGCTGCTGGCCGCCGTCATGTCCGGGCTCATGCTCGCGATGCTCGACCAGACGATCGTCGGCACCGCGCTGCCGCGGATCGTCGGCGCGCTGGACGGCTCCTCGCTCTACCTCTGGGTCGTCACCGCCTACCTCGTCCCCGCGACCGTGACGCTCCCGCTCTACGCGCGGCTGTCGGACCGCTTCGGCCGCCGCGACCTGCTGCTGGTCGGCATGGCGCTGTTCCTCGGCGGCTCGGCGCTGGCCGGCGCGGCGCAGTCGATGGGCTGGCTCGTCGCCGCGCGCGCCGTCCAGGGCATGGGCGCCGGCGCGCTGGAGAGCTTGTCCTTCATCTTGATCGCCGACCTCTACGGCGGCCGGCGCAACGCCGCGCTGCAGGGCGCGATGGCCGGGATGATGGGCATCGCGTTCATCGCCGGGCCGCTGGTCGGCGGGCTGCTGACCGACCACGTCGGCTGGCGGGCGTGCTTCGTGGTCAACCTCCCGATCGGCGTCGCCGCGATGGCCGCGGTGGCGACGCTCCTGCCCGCGTCGGTCGGGCGCAGCGAGCGGCGCGACGTGCCGCTGGACCTCGCGGGGATCGCGCTGCTGACCGCCGCGGCGTCGGCGCTCCTGGTCGGGCTCAACGAGCGCACGCACGCCGACGCGGTCACCGGCGCGCTGCCGGCGTGGACCGACCCGAGGACCGGCGGGCTGATCGCGGCCGGGCTGGCGCTGGGCGCCGCGCTGATCGCCGTCGAGCGCCGCGCCGCGGCGCCGATCATCCCGCTGCGCGTCCTGGCCGACCGCCGCGTCGGGGCGATCTGCGCTGCGGGCGCGACCGGCGGCTTCGCGCTGTTCGCCGGCGTCCTGCTGCTGCCGCGCTACTTCCAGCTCGTGCGCGACGTCAGCGCGACGCACTCCGGCGTGCTCATCTACCCGTTGCTGCTCGGGCTCGTCGTGTCGGTCAACGCCGGCGCGGCGGTGATCGTCGCGCGCCTGGAGTTCCGGACGCCGATCCTCATCGGTCTGGGACTCGTCGCGGCGGGCGCGATCGGCTTCGCGACGTTCGACGCCTCGACGCCGGACGGCGTCAGCCTGATCTTCATGGGGTTGCTCGGCGTCGGCGTCGGGCCGCTGCTGTCGGGCCTGCAGATCGCGCTGCAGCGGACCGTCGCGCCGGCCGACATCGGCGCGGCGATGGGCACGCTCCTGCTCCTGCGCCAGACGGGCGGGGCGGTCGCGCTGGCGGCGGCCGAGACCGTCTACGCCTCGCGGCTGCACGCCACCGGCGACGCGGCGACGGCGACGGGCAGCGGCGTCTTCGTCGTCGCGCTGGCCGG
>JAOPZD010000651.1 GCA_025964295.1 Conexibacter sp. | reverse complement strand
ACGCACTTCTCAACGTGGTCCCAGCCGAGATAGCTGTCGTTCGTGATCGCGCCGAGGCCCAGCTTTCCGGCCATCGTGTGGGTCTCGTTGCTGCTGCAGATCGTTCCCACGGGGAACAGCTCGTCGCGGTACAGCTTCGGGACCACCTGGGCCGACGGGATGTTCCATAGATCGCCGTCGTGTACGAGCACGTCGTCGGTCAGCGCCTTCACGACGACCTCAAGCGTCTCGCGCCACTGAGCCCGCGTGTCGGCGGGGTCAATGCCAAACGGATCGAGGGTGATCGCGCTGTTTGACCGGGCGGTCCAGAACTCGACGCGACCGTTCGAGATGATGTCGAGCGTTGCCAGACGCTCTGCGACCCGGATGGGGTGATTGAACGCAAGCATCAGCACGGACATGTGGCGAAGCTTGATCCTGCTGGTGCGCGCCGCGACCGCAGCGTAGAACGTCTCGGGCGCGGAGATCGGCGCGATGCTCGGCAGGAAGTGCTGCTCCGAGGATCCCCAGAACTCGAACCCCATCTCTTCGGCGAGGACCACCTCGTCGAGGATCTCGTGGTACCGGTGGTAGTGAGTCATCCCCTTGGGGACGTCTGACTCTTGAATCAGTCCGAACCGCACGTGCGCCTCTTCCTTGCCGTTTCGCAGGGGGTTATCTTCCGGCGGGAACGTTATACCGGACGTTCGGTCCAGTCGTCAAGTGATCGGTCGGTACAGACGGCGGCAAGCGATACCTCTTCGACCGCTCGTCCCCCTTGGGCATGGCCATCGTGTGACCTCTTGGTGCGTGAGTCGATTCATCGCCCCCGGGTGGGACGACGGTCTGAAGTGGCCCCACCGCGAGAGGCTTGAAGTGGCCCCACCTTGTCCGATGCCTGACGCTTCGCGCTCATTTTCGAGCGCAGGTGGAGGTCGGCAGGAAGTGGGATCCAGAGTGGAACAGTTCGAGCAGATCCGGCGTGATCACGACCGGGAGGGGCTGGGCGAGGCCGATGTTCACCTCGCGGGGGCGCAGACGAGAAGGGCGGCGTTGAGGGCGAGGTCGGCCGCTTCCGGCGCCGCGACTTCGTGCCGGTCCCGCAGATCGACTCGATCGCGCAGCCGAACGTGTCGCTCCTGCAGGCGAGCGAGCTTGACCTGCAGCGGCGGATCGTCGGGCGGCCCGGAACCGTCGCCGAGCAGTTGGCCATCGAGCGGCCCGTGTTGCGCGCGCTACCGACCGCCGGGTTCGACAGCACCGAGGTCGCGTCGGTCCGGGTGGACAGTAAGGCGCTGGTGACCGTTCGCCAGAACCGGTACTCAGTGCCGGTCGCGCTCGCGGGGCTGCGGGTCTCGGCGGCGGTCGGTGCGAGCGAGATCCGCATCAACCACGGCGGCCGCGAGGTCGCCCGCCATGAGCGTCTGCACGGCCGCTTCGGAACGAGCGCGCAGCTCGACCACTACCTGGAGTTGCTGCGGCGCAAGCCCGGCGGCCTGGAACGCGCGCTCCCGCTGGCCCAGGAACGGCAGGCCGGCCGCTGGCCGGTCTGCTTCGACGAGCTCTGGGCCGCGCTGGTATGACGCCTCGCAAGCGGCGGCGCAGATGGTCGACGTTCTGCTGCTCTGCCGCGAGCTCGGCCCCGCACGCGTCGAACTCGCCGTTCGCGGCACCCTCGCGCCCGGCGCGGTCGATGGCCGCGCCGTTGCCGTGCTCGCCAGGCGCGCGAGCACGCGCTTGAGGCCTGCGGCCGGACCTCTCCGGCTACGACGAGCTCGATCGGCGGCACGCGATGACCGCGAAGAAGAACGCTAGGACCGCGGCGCTCGAGGCACTGATCGAGGCCCATGCGACGGAGCTGAAGCTGCCGACCGTTCGCGCCGCTCCAAGGCGCTCGCCGACGAGGCCACGCGCGAACAGCAGACCCCAATCGGCTACCTCGCCGCGCTCCTTGAGGCCGAAACGGCCGAGCGCGCCGAGCGCCGTGAGCGGGGGCGGCTGATCGACGCGCGCTTCCCCGCCCTGAAGCGTCTTGAGGACTTCCGCTTCTCCGACAACCCGAAGATCCCGCGGACGACGATCGCCGCGCTCGCGGAAGGCTCCTGGATCACCGACCGCGACAGCGTGATCCTGATCGGTGACTCCGGCACCGGGAAGACGCACCTGGCGACCGCCCCGGGGATTGCCGCCTGCCAGCAAGGCCGCCGCGTTCGGTTCACCACGCTCGCCGCCCTGGCGAACGAACTGCAGGAGGCGCAGACCAGCCGCTAGCTCGCGAGGGTCGTCGGCCGCTACGCCCGCACTGAGCTCGTTGTCCTGGATGAGCTCGGCTACCTGGTCTTACCCGACTGGGCGGCGGAGCTCGTCTTCCTAGTCCTCTCCGAACGCCATGAACGCGACTCGCTGCGTCACAACAAGCCCGCGGGCGTCGCCCGCCCGCGCGGGGACCCCGGACCGCCAAGGTCACGGGCCCAGTCCATCGTTGGGACAGGCCTAGGGATAGTGCACTCACGAGTTGATGGCGACGCTCGATCGCACCGGCGTCATCGTTCTCCTACGACGCTGCTGCCTGGAGCCTGCGCTGTAACAGCCGGTGGAGGCGCCCCCGCGCCCCCACCGGTCCGTCGGTCCCTTAGCGGACGCCCTGGACCTTCAGGGCATCGATCGGCTCAGCGTCGGTGGAGACCAGCTCCTTTTTCGCCGGGTCCCACTTGATCAG
>JAOPZD010000629.1 GCA_025964295.1 Conexibacter sp. | reverse complement strand
AGCGGCGCGACGGTCCTGCTGGTCACCCACGACATGAGCGCGGTGCAGCGGTTCTGCGACCGCGCGATGGTGATGGAGAACGGCAAGGTCGTCCAGGTCGGCGACGTCGACGCGGTGGCCGACAAGTACCTGCAGCTGAACTTCTCCGAGGAGGCGCGGGCCGAGGTCGCGGGCGGGGACGGGCCGGTCGAGGTCACCACGGGCGCCGAGGACGGCGAGACCGTGCGCGCCGGCGACGGCCGGGCCGAGATCCTCGAGGCGTGGGTGGAGGACGGCACCGGCGCCCGGCTGGAGGTCGCGCCGGCGGGCGCGCCGACGGCGGTCTGCTTCCGCGTGCGCTTCGACGCCGACGTGCAGGACCCGGTCTTCAGCGTCGGGCTCGACGACTCCCAGGGCAACTCGCTGTTCGGGGCGACCAACGCCTACGACGAGCCGTCCGGGACGTTCGCGGCCGGCAGCGAGCACATCGTGCACGTCTCCTTCCAGAACTTCCTCGCGCCGGACCGCTACGCGATCAGCGCGAGCGTCGCGCCCGACGGCCACGGCCTGCGCTTCCACGACAAGCGCGACCGGATCGCGCGCTTCGCCGTCACGACACACCTGCCGCGGATGGCGATGACGGCGCTCCCGTTCCACATCGACGTCGTGCCGGCGCCGGCGCCGGCGCCCGTGTCGGCTCCGGCGGAGGTCTCGCCGTGAGCGTCGTCGAGCAGCAGCAGCAGCCGCCGCGCCAGCTGGGCACCCGGATCAAGGGCCCGACGGCGATGGGCAGCGACTTCGGGCGCATGCTGCGCCTGACCTGGACGCTCGCGGCCACCGACTTCAAGCTGCGCTACTTCGGCTCGGTCCTCGGCTACCTGTGGTCGCTGGTCCAGCCGCTGATGCTCTTCGGCGTGTTGTACGTGGTCTTCAGCGTGCTGCTGAACTTCAGCGGCAGCGAGAAGTACTACCCCGTGGCGCTGCTGTCGGGCATCGTCATGTTCAACTTCATCGCGGAGGCCACGAGCGGCTCGGTGCGCTCGATCGTCAGCCGCGAGCCGCTGGTGCGCAAGATCGAGTTCCCGCGCCTGGCCGTCCCGCTGGCCACCGTGCTGACCGCGCTGTTCAACTTCACCTTGAACCTCGTGCCGGTCTTCGTCTTCCTGCTGATCGCCGGCGGCGAGCCGCGCTGGAGCTGGTTCGAGCTGCCGCTCATCGTCGCGGTGCTGACGATCTGGCTGGCCGGGATCGCGATGCTCCTGTCGGCGATGTTCGTGCGCTACCGCGACATCGAGCCGATCTGGTCGGTCGTCCTGCAGGTGCTCTTCTACGCGACGCCGATCTTCTACACCTTGGACACGGTCGGCCAGAAGACCGGCGACGCGTGGGTCGGCAACCTGCTGATGATCAACCCGTTCGCGGCGCTGCTGCAGCAGTTCCGCCACGCGATCGTGGATCCCTCGCACCTGAGCGCCGCCGCGGCCATCGGCGGGACCTGGCGTCTGGCGGCGCCGCTGCTGGTGATCGTCCTGACCGTCGGGCTGGGCTGGACGGTCTTCAGCCGCATGGCCCCGAAGGTCGCCGAAGAGCTGTAGCGCACCGCCTTGCGGTGCGAGGTGGCACCACCCGCCTACCGCAGGTCAACCGTAGTTCGCTGAAGGTTCGCTCGTGGTGCCATTGCGCGGATGCGGATCCTCTTCACCAGCCGTGGCAGCGCCGGCCACCTCCTGCCGCTGACGCCGTTCGCGCATGCGGCGCAGCGTGCGGGGCACGAGGTGCTGGTCACGGCGCAGCGCCAGAACGAGGCCCACGTGGCGCGGACCGGGCTGCCGTTCGCGCTCGTCGACGACCCCGCGCCGGAGGCGTTCGGCTCGCTGGCGGCGCAGTTCATGCGGATGGGCATCGACGAGGCCAACGACCGCATGCTGGCCGAGTACTTCGCGCGCTTCGACACCGAGGCGATGCTGCCGGGGCTGCGCGCGCTGGGCGGGACGTGGCGGCCGGACCTGATCGTCCGCGAGGCATGGGAGTACGGCTCGACGCTCGTCGGCGAGCTGCACGACATCCCGGTCGTGCGCGTCGGGCTCGGGCTGATGACGCTGGAGGAGCGGTCGATCGGGCTCGCCGCGCCGGCGGTCGACGACCTGCGCTCCTCGCTCGGCCTGGCCGCCGACCCGGCGGGCGATCGGATGCGCGAGACGCCGTTGTACACCATGATGCCCTCGGCGCTGGAGGAGCGCGGCGGCGCGACGGCGGCGGCGGCGATCCACCGCTGCCGCGCGGCCGAGCCGGTCCTGACCGTCCGCGACAGCGCGCCGCTGCCCGACTGGTGGGCGGGCAGCGACGACCCGCTGGTGTACTTCAGCCTGGGCTCGGTCGCCGGCAAGCCGCACATGGCCTACTTCCCGGCGCTCTACCGGCTGGCGATCGACGTGCTCGCGTCGCTGCGCGTCCGCCTGCTGGTGACGCTCGGCGACGCGCCCGATCCCGCGGCGCTGGGCGACCTGCCCGCCAACGTCCACGTCGAGCGCTGGATCCCGCAGGAGGCCGTCCTGCCGCACGCCGCCGTCGCGGTCTCCCACGGCGGCTACGGCTCGACGCTCGGCGCGCTGGCCCACGGCGTCCCGCTCGTCGTCCTGCCGCTCTTCAGCATCGACCAATGGGCGAACGCCGACGCCGTCGAGCGCGTCGGCGCCGGCCTCGCGCTCCTCGACGACCGCGACTCCCGCCGCGTCATCGACCTCCCCGACGCCCACACCCTCGCCGGGCTCGCGCCCGCCGTCTCCGAGGTCCTCACCCACGACGCCTACCGCCGCCGCGCCCGCGTCATCGCCGCCGAGATGGCCACGCTCGCACCCGTCGAGGACGCGATCGCCGCCCTCGCCGCCATCCCCGCCGCACCGCGCCCCTGGCGCGGGGCGGCGGCCTGGTGATCAGCCGCGCCGCGCCGCGCCCTGAACGACGGACCAGGCCGCGCTTGACTCAGGGCCCCGAGATGATGCAAGCTGCTCACCGGAGGCGTCAGACCACGTGGAGGTCCGATGTCGGGCGACGGCCAGCAGGGCCAGCAGGACCAGCAGGACAAGAGGAGCAGCCCGTCCTCGGTGCTGATCGCACCGCTGGTCGCGGGCGGCGTCGCCCTCGGGAGCGGGGTCACGGGCCTAGCGGTCACGGGCACCATCGGTCGCGTCCAGCGCAACCATCCACAGTGGTTCACGGCCTCCGTCGGGCTGGCGGTGGTGGCCGGCGCCTGCTGGCTGTTCTCGGTCCTGGTCGCGCAGGCGACGCGCGAGGAGCAAATGGCATGGTGGAAGCGGCCGGTGTACTTCTGGGAGTGGACGAAGAAGCCCTGGATGATCCTGGGCATCTTCGCGGCCGTCGTCGGCGTGCTCATCGGCTTCTTCGTGTCGATCAGCTCCGTGAGCGAAGCAGAGCGGCCGCGGGTCAGCGTGTCGATCGACCCGGACACGCTGCTGCTGACGGGGACCGCCAAGGTCAGCCACCTGTCGTCCAAGGAGCCGCTGACCGTGAGCGTCGAGGGCATGGTCTACCGTCACGGCGTCCTGCGGTGGCGCCGGCGCCTGGCCGAGGCCTCGGTCGGCCCCGACGGCGACGGCGACGCGACCCAGGACCTCTCGGTGCGCATCCCTCCCGGTCGCTACGACGTCGTCGGCGTCAGCGCCACGATCAAGGACGACAACCAGCCGGCCGACAAGTGCGGTACCTACCCGACGGCGCCCAAGGCGACGCAGACCGTGCCCGCGGCGACGCAGACGGCGCCGGCCGCCGCCAAGGTCCTGCCTGTCACCACGACCGCATCCGGCGAGCGGGAGTCGAAGGCCAAGGCGGTGCCGCCGTTGAAGTCGCCGAAGCCGGACGAGGGCACGGGCTGCATCTACATGCCGTTGCCCACGCGTGGCCAGCGGCCGCGCATCGACGCGCACTACGTCGACGCGGCGCGCCAGCAGCTGGCGGTCTCCGTGGCGGCCCCGAACCTGGCGACGGCGGGGGTCACCCGGCCGTTCGTGCACCTCGACGCGACGGGCTGGGACGGCGCCGGCATCGTCACGCTGGGCCGCCAGGTGCGCGAGGCCGATGGTCCGGGGACCGGTGCTCGCACGCTCACGCTGGCCGTTCCGCGCAACGTGCGGCGCGTCTGCCTACGGGCGTGGCTGACCCCCAGGAGCGAGCTCGGCAAGCGGGTGACCTGCCCGCTGCGGCCGCACGTCAACGGCTCGACGATGGAGCTGATCGGACCGCGCTACGCCAAGCCGATGCCGAAGGCCAAGGCCAAGAAGAAGACCTGACCTCGCGCCCCCTCGCCGCTAGCCGCGGCCCGCGAGGCCCTTGAGGCTGCGCAGCGGCTTGGTGATCCGCCAGGAGAGCGAGGACTCCATGCCGGCGAGGGTGCGGCGGGCGCGGTCGAGGATCTCGGCGTCGACCTGGGTCTGGAGGCGGCCGTCGAGGGGTGCGGGGATCGGGAGGGCGGAGAAGCCGCACTCGACGTCGACGGCGTAGACGACGGCCTCCCGGAGGGGCTCGAGGTCGACGGAGAACCAGCAGCCCGGCGCGGGGGCGGCGAACACGTTGTGGGCCAGCTCGACGTAGCCGTGCGTCCACGGCGCGGCGGAGGTCTCGCCGCCGCCGAGCAGGAGCTCGCGCGGCTGGTCGCGGCCCTGCTCCCACAGCGACACCTTCAGGAAGTCCAGCCGCAGGACGTGCGGCTTGAAGCCGGGCATCAGCTCGATGGCCTGGATGTCGGGCGCGGTGATGCGCAGCGACAGCAGGGAGTTGCCGGAGATGTTGCGCAGCGGCTGGGTGGCGGCGCGCGGCGGCCCGCCCGCCTCCTCGTCGTCCTCGGACTCCTCGGTGGGCGGGCCCCAATGTCCGCGGACCCCGCGCAGCTCGGCGAGGCCGATCTCGAGCTCGGTCTCCGTCGCCTCCCACGGCAGCAGCCCGGCGGCGACCGCCGACAGCAGCGCGCCGTGGTGCTCGGCCGCGCGGCCCATCAGCCCCCACGGCCAGTAGACCGTGCTCATCGGCGACTCGCGCAGCTGGCGCGGCGTCGCGTGGGAGGCGAGCTCCAGCCGCCCGGCGCCGGCGATCTCGTCCAGCCGGGACGAGCCGCGGCCCTCGTCGTGCTGCCAGTCGCCGAACAGCGCGGCCTCGCGCGCGGTCGGCGCGATCAGCGCGCGGGCGACCTGGGCGAGCAGCTGCGGGCGCGCGTCGGCGAGGTCGCCGAGGCGCCCGGGCAGGATCGCGTCGTACTCGTGCCAGAGGTCCTGGAAGGCGTGGACGCCGCGGCGCACCCAGCCGATCTCGCGGCGCTGGCCCTCCAGCCGCGGGTCGAGGTCCTCGGTGATCGGCTCCAGATCGGCGGTCAGGCCCAGCTGCGAGCCGACGTCGGCGGTGCACACCTGCTCGAGGATCTCGGGCGAGCGCATGACGAGGCCGGCGAGGTCGTGCGGGCCGCCGCTGTCGCCGAGGAAGCCGTAGACCTCGGCGCCCTCGACCATCCGCTCGGTCGCGCCGCTGTGGGTCAGCAGGTAGAGCCCGACGGTGTAGACGTCGGAGCCCGCGGCGCGCAGGCAGCGGTTGGCGAGGTCCTGGATCGACGCGCCCCAGCCGAGGTCGACCATCAGCACGCGGCCGTTGTCGTCGGCCGCTGCCTCCAGCAGCGCGACGACGCGCTCGCGCTGCTTGCGCGCGTGCGCCCAGGCCTTGGCCTTGAGCTCGTCGCTGCCCTCGATCTCCCTGATCAGCGCGTCGCGGATCGTGACGTCGTCCAGGCGCGTGGCGCCGTGGCCGGCCAGCGCCGGGACGTCGGAGGGCGCGAGCCCGAGCAGGGCCAGCGCCTGGCGCATCGTCAGCGACGTGCGCCCGGCGTAGAGGTGGCGCAGCGCATCGTGGTCGATCTCGCCCATCGCGGCGACTAGGCACGTGTGGCGGTTCAGCCACAGCTCGTCGACGGCCAGCGGCTCGTCGCCGGGGGCGCGGCGCGCGTCGTCGGCCGCCTCGACCAAGGCCGACAGGAACGTGCCCTCGCGCATCAGGCAGTGGACGCTCCCGAAGCCCAGCAGCCGCGCCTCGCGGGCGATCCAGTCGGCGAAGCCCGTGAACGCCGGGCCGAGCACCGAGGCCCCGTACTCCCAGTAGTGGTACATGCCCTCGGGCACGTCCCAGCGGGCGCCGAGCACCTTGCCGCGCAGCGCGGTCAGGCCGAAGTCGCTGCCGCCGGGCACTCCGCGCGGCAGCGGCCGCGCGTCGGCGGCCGCGACGAGGCGGCGCTCGGCGTCCAGCGTGTCCTCGGACTCCTCCGGGCGCTGCTCGTAGAAGACGGCGCGGACGCCGAGCTTGGCCGGCTTCTGCACGTCGTCGCGCTTGTTGTCGCCGAGGTGCAGGATCTGCTCCGGGCGCACGCCGAGCTCGTCGAGCACGATGTCCCAGAGGTCGCCGCCCTTGCCGGTGCGGTGATCGCAGGAGCAGAAGATCGCGTCCCAGCTCAGCTCGCCCAGCGGCGGCTGCGCGAGGACCGCGCGGAGGTTCGCCGCGCCGAGGTAGTTGTCGGAGACGATCGCGACCCGCTTGCCCGCCTCCTGGGCGGCGATCAGCAGCGCGGTGATCTCGAGGTCGGGGACGCAGACCTCGCGCTCGACGGCGACCTCGGTCTCGATCAGCTCGTGCAGGCGCTCGTCGCCCGCGCGCGCCCACGCCGGGAACGCCGCGTAGATCTCGCGGATCGTCACCTCCCACGTGCCGGCCGCGGCGTGCATGCGCTCGCGCGCGACGCGCTCGGCGGTCTGGCGCAGGCCCTGGAAGCTGTCGGACGGCAGCCGCGCGGCGAGCAGGCCCTGCTCGGCCAGGCGCGCGCCGATCAGCGCGAACGCGTCGACGGGCCGGCGGACGGTCCGGAAGACGAGGGTGTCGAACACGTCGGTCGTGACGACGGCGATGCTGGGGTCCTCCAGGGCGCTCCACGCGGCCGACAGGCGAGTATCGTTCGCCCTCCGCGACGCGCCCTGGCCGACCACGAGGTCAGGTTCGGCGGTGTCGGTCAAGGGTCCGCAGTAAATCATCCCCACCGGTCCGCTCGCCTCCTGACAAGGTCTCGATGTCCCAGGTCTACCTCCACTCGCTCGCGGCCTTCGACCCCGTCATCGAGGGCGCGCTGGACGTCGTCGGGTCCCGGCGCATCGTCGAGATCGGCGCCGAGGGCGCGCTGTTCTCCTCCTGGCTGGCCGACTACGCGGCCGCCCACGACGGCGACGTGCGCTGCATCGACCCCGCCCCGTCCGACGCGCTGCGCGACCTCGGCGCGCGCCACGCGGGCGTCGAGCTGATCGAGCGCTACTCGCCCGAGGTGCTGTCCGAGCTGCAGGACGCCGACACCTACTTCATCGACGGCGACCACAACTGGTGGACGGTGATCGGCGAGCTGCGCGCCATCCGCGACCGGCTGACCGCCCCCGCGGCCCCGGCGATCGCGATCCTCCACGACGTCCACTGGCCCTGCGCCCGGCGCGACCAGTACTACGACCCCCAGCGGGTCCCGGACGAGGCGCGCCAGCCCTACACCTACGAGGGCGGGATCGCCCCCGGCGAGGACGGCATCGCCCCGCACGGCTTCCGCGGCGCGGGCGTCTTCGCCGTCGCCGAGCACGAGGGCGGCCCGCGCAACGGCGTGCTGACCGCCGTCGACGACTTCCGCGCGGAGACGCCGGGCCTGATCTTCCGGCTCGTGCCGTGCGTCTTCGGCCTCGGCTTCCTCTACTCGGCGACGGCGCCGTGGGCGGCGCAGCTCGACGCCTACCTCGCGCCGTATGACCGCTCGCCGCTGCTGGAGCGCCTGGAGGACAACCGCATCACGCTGTTTCTCCAGGTCCTGCGCCTGCAGGACGAGATCGACCGCCGGACGGCCGTGCAGGCGCAGGTCGTCGGCGGGCTGCGCCGGCGCGTGGCCGAGCTCGAGTCGCGGCTGGCCGCCGCGGCGCCCGGGCCCTAGCCGAGCGGGGGCGCTGCCGGGGCGTCGGCGTCGGGCTCGTCGCCCGCCACCGCGTGGAAGAGGTGCGTGCGCAGGACGACGAACGTGATCGGCATCACGAGGATCGCCGCGCACACGACCGCCACGATGTCCGCCGCGCCCAGCGCGACGAAGCCCGCGACGAGGCCGGCGGTCGCCGGGTACTGCACGAGGGCGACGGCGGCGTAGCGGCGCAGCTGGGCGCTGAGCGGCAGCGCGAACTCGCCCTGGCCGGCGAAGACGAACAGCCGCTGCAGCGTGAAGTGCGTCGTGACGGTGATCAGGTAGGCCAGGGCCACCGCGGCCTGCACCGGCAGCCCGAGCAGCAGCAGCGCGGCGCTGGAGCCGAAGTTGACGGTGGCGGTCAGCCCGCCGGCGAGCACGAAGCGCAGCAGGCGCTGGACCGTCGGCGGCAGCGCGTCGTGCGCGCGGCGCGCCGACCAGCGCCCCGCCACCGGCTCAGGT
>JAOPZD010000612.1 GCA_025964295.1 Conexibacter sp. | reverse complement strand
GTGTCACGCCGTCAGCCTCGAACTCATGGGGGCTCGGCGCGCCGCTGGCCAAGACCGTCACGACAGCCTCCGGCGTGGCGGGTGCGTTGTGCGTCCCGCGCGTGACCACCGTCACCGACGCGGGCGGCCGCTCCGCGATCGTCTCGTACGCCACGCGCCCCACGGCCGACCAGAATCAGCTCACCACCGCGATCACCGGCGGCCTGTCGTCGACCGCGACCCCCATCGGCACCGTCATCAACAACCGCCTGACCGGTGGCACGGCGGCGCTGATGACGCCACCGCCGGTGGCGAAGATCACCGACCACGCGGGTCGCGACCTGACGTTCGCCTACACCGACTCGCACCTGACGGGCATGACCGAGGTCGCCAACGCCGCGACGCTGGCGCCCGCTGGCGACAAGGAGCGGCGCTGGGCGTTCTCCTACGAGGCGGCCGACGGCACGGCGCTGCCGCGCCGCCTGTCGGCGGTGACCGAGGACCGTGACGCGGCCGACGGCGGGCCGCGGTCGACCGCGGTGGCCTACGTCACGCGCACCGGTACGTCGCCGGCAGTCAAGGTGCCGGGGACGATCACAGATCGTCGCAGCAAGGCGACCAGCTACGGGTTCTCCGCGGAGGCCACCCGTCCGCGGACGCTGACGATCACCGACGCGCGTAGCAAGGTGTGGTCGCACACGGTCGACGTCTTCGGCCGGCCGACCCGTGTGGCCGATCCGCTGGGCAACGCCGTCGATCTCGCGTGGGACCAGCGCGCAGACGGTGACGACACGCCACGCCGCAACGAGCTGACGCGAACTGCCGAAGGCGTCACGACGACCGACGTCGGCGCGGTCACGACCATGACCTATGAGCACGCCACCGGGATGCTCACGTCGCAGACGACGTTCCCGGACGGTGAGGCGACCCCGGCGACCAAGCGGACGACCCAGCTGGACTACAAGCTCAGCCGCGGCGCTGCGGCCCTGCGACCCGCGACCGACCCGGCCGACAGCTACGTCGCCGATCTCGTCCAGATCCAGCAGCCGCGTGCTCTGCCTGGCGGCGCGCACGTCGGCACCAAGTTCACCATCGAGGAGCCGACCTCGGGTGACGTCACCGGTAACGTGACGCAGACCCAGGATCTCGACGGCACCGGCACGGCAACGAACGCGTATTGCAACGGGACCGACTGCCCTCGCGGATTGATCCGGCAGGAGACCGACGAGGTCGGCAACATCACCACCTACGACAACTTCGACCCCAACGGTCTCCCACAGACGGTGGTTGATCCCAAGGGCAATGCCAGCCCGGGCGTCACCAGCCCGACGCCGGCCGCGCACCGCTGGCTGCTCCGCTACGACGCCGTCGGCAACCTGTTGTCGTCCAGCGACCCGCGCAACACCGACGCCCAGACCAACCCGACCGTCACGACGCCGGCAGCGCGGTACACGACCAAGTTCACCTACGACGCGTTCGACCGCGCGATCACCAAGGTGACGCCCAAGAAGTCCTCGGCCGACACCTACATCACCGAGAACTACACCTACGACCGCAACGGCAACCTCGTCGGGGACACCAACCCGGGCACCGGACGCACGACGACGGCGACGTTCTCGGCCAGCGACCAGCCGCTGACCGTCACGCAGACCGGCTGGGCGCGCACCGGCAGCGACCCGCGCGGCAACACCTACACCACGCGGCCAGAGGTGACGACGTTCTCCTACGACGACACCAACCTGCTGGTCAGCCGCACCGATCCGCGCGGCGCCAGCGGCGTGCCGGCGGGCGGCGGCTCGCCGTCGCTGCCGTACACGACCGAGTGGACCCGCGACCCGGCGGGCCGCGTGGTGGCCGAGAGCCGCCACGCCACCTCGACGGTCCACGTGCAGTCCTTCGCCCTCGACCCCCGCGGCAACATCGTCGGCCAGAACGACGCCGCCCGCAACAACGACCCGGACGGCAACCCCGCCACCAACGACGCGCTCACGCCGCAGGCGGCGGCCGACGCCGCCGCATCGGCGATCGCCACCAGCCAGCTGAGCAAGCTCCGCACGTCGATGGCCTACGACCGTGCCGACGAGCTCGTCGCGCAGACCGAGCGGCCCGCCCCCACCGATTCGACCGGCTCACCACGAACCAACAAGTACGTCTACGACGTCGACGGCAATCTGGTCAAGCAGATCCTGCCGCGTGACGACCACGACGTGCCCGCCGGCTTCACCTCCGGCGCAGGCAATGTCGCCAGGACCTACACCTACGACCATCGCGACCAGCTACTGAGCACCGTCGATCCGCTGGGCGCCACGACTGCGGTCAAGCGTCGTGCCGACGGCAACGTCATCGCCCAGACCACGCCGCGGGGCGTCGCCAACGGCACGACCGAGTCCGACGGAAGCTACCGGTACTTCACCACCCACTACACCTACGACCCTGCCGGCGACCTGCTGACGCGCAGCGTGCCGTTCTCGCCCAATCAGTACGGCCGGACGGGCGACGCCAACAACGACTACAAGAGCTGGAAAGTCTCCTACACGCGAGACGCGGTCGGCAACCCGACCACGATCGTCGACGGTCGCAACAAGAGCATCACCAACACCTTCCTCGACTCCGGTCAGTTGGAGTCCACCAGTCGGCCGTCGTGGTGGAGCCTGTCGTGGGGCAGCTCGACCGGCGCGCCGGATCCGGGCCGGCGCTACACGGACCCGGCCACGTCGGAGCAGCTGCCGGTGGGTGGTCCGCAGGTGGGCGAGCGGCCCACGCCGCTCACGGGCGCCGACTCGTCCTCCGGTCAGTCGGACGCCACCGCCCAAGGCAAGTTCGGGGCCGTGACCCCGGCCGGCGAGCCGTCCTGGCTGCCGCGCGGTGGCGCCACGCTGCTCAGCTACGACGACGACGGCCGCCTGACCAGCGTCACCGACGCGGCGCTGTCGGTCAGCCGCATCGACTACGACCCGACCGGGCGCGTCGTCGGCACGACGCAACCGCTCGGCGCCAGCGCCGGGGCGACGCTCGCCGCCGGCGATCCCACGCCGTGCACACGCACCACCGCGAGCTGCGACGGCGTCATCGCGCACCGCTACGACTACGACCTCGACGGCAACATCACCAAGAGCGCGCTACTCGGCGACACGAGCTGGCACTCGGACCTGACCTACGACAGCTTCGACCGGGCGCTCAACCGCACCGATCCGGGCGCGTCGGCCGTGCCCAGCAGCTGGACGTCGTTCTCCGACACGCGCGAGGAGACCCAGTACACCTACGACGCCAACGACAACCTGGTCACGCGCGTGACGCCGCGCGGCGTCGCCAGCCCAACAGCAGGCGACTACGAGTACAACTACAGCTACGACACGCTCGACCGCCTCACCTCCGAGACGAACCACGAGGGTGATCGCTGGGGCTACGCGTGGGACGTCGACGACGAGCTCCTCCGCGAGCTGACGCCGAACGGCAGCGCGGTGGCGGCGGGCAGCCAGGACACCTACAAGACGCTGCGTGCCTACGACGCCGCCGACCGGCTGCTCACCGAGCAGGGCCCGACCGTCGGTGGCGTGCGCGACACCAGCACCTACACCTACTTCCCGGACGGGACGATGGCGTCCCGCACCGATCCGGGCGGCACCGCCGTCGAGGGCGGCTCCGACGTGGCGCGGCTGACCAGCTACGACTACGACGGCCGCGGGCTCCGAAACCGGACGACGCAGGGGCACGCCGCGAGCGGCGGCTTCAGCACCGCCGGCACCGGCCCGCGCACCACGCTGACCGAGTACGACGCCAACGGCAACCTGCGCCGATTTGTCGATCCCTCCGGCGTGACGATGAGCGGCACGGGCGCCTCGCAGTCCTGGACGCCGACCAATCCGGACGTGATCGGAGACAACCTGACGTCGACCGCGTCCAACGACGCGGTTCACGCGACCGTCTACGACTACACCGACCGCACCAACTCCTACAGCGCCGGCGAGTCCGGCGAGCCGACCGCGATCTACCAGCCACGCGCGAGCACCAGCGACCCGGTTCTCGCCGAGAAGGTCGATTTCGACCCGCTCGCGCAGACGCGAACGATCTGGACGATCGACAACGTCAACGCGTCCTCGCCGTTCTCGGTCCACACCTCCTACGACCGCCTGCCCAACGGTTGGATCAGCAGCTCGCAGGACTTCGCGACGGCGACGACCCAGATCAACAGCAACACCTACAACTATGACCAGGCCGGGAGCCAGCTAAGCTGGAAGCTCGATCCGGACGTCACGGTCACGACCAACAAGATCTCCAAGATCGACCGCGAGTACTGGCCCAACGGGGCGATGAAGACCCGCACCGGCTCCGCCGTCGTCGGGTCCACCACCTCCGGGACGCCGCGCAGCTACTCCTACTGGTACGACCCCAACGAGGCGCTGGTCGGCGTCCACGACCCGGCTCACTCGCGCATGGTCTACAGCGACCGCGACGGCGCTGAGCGCACGACCTCGGTCGTCCAGCGATACGGCACCGGCAGCAGCGACGAGAACGCTGGGACCCTGGCGTGGCAGCGCGGACGCGACAGCGCGTTCACGTACGACCACGACGGCAACGTGACCCTGCGGCGTACCAACGGCACGCTGAACCGCAGCGATGGCACCATGGCCGACCCGACCTCCGGCAGCCCGCGCAGCTACACGCGCTTCACCTACGACCCCGAGGACAAGGAGACGATCGGGGCGTTCTACGAGCCCTCCAAGCTCACGGGCTCGCCCACGATCGACGACAGCACGTGCGCGGCGGGCGGCTCTCCGCCGGCCGGCGTCCGTTGCGTGCGCACGACCTACCACCCATCCGGCCAGCGCAGGACGCGGCGCCAGCAAGACGACACGCTGGTCACGACGTACTTCGACGACTTCGGCCAGCCGACCGAGCGCCGACGGCGGCCGACGGGCGCGAGCGACATCGTGACGAGCTACGTCTACGACGTGCGCGGCAACCGGTTGAGCGACCTGCCAGGCGTCGGCACCTACACCTACAACGCGCGCAACCAGCTGGCGTCCTGGAAGCGGGGGACCGACTTCAACGCCAACGGCGTCGACCACCACGACTGGACGATCGACTACACGCGCAACACGGACGGTTCGATCGAGCACACCACCGAGAAGCAGGCCGGCGGCTCGCTCGTCCGAACCAAGACCTCCAGCTACACCGGCCAGCGGCTCGACAACGTCAAGACCACGCTTCCGAGCGGCGGGACGCCGACCTGGGACGTCTACGGCTACAACGAGTTCCGCTCGACGGTCGGCGTTCAGACGAGCGTGAGCTCCACGACGGCGCCGACGTTCGCGGTGCCGTCGGCGGTCAGGTCCGAGGACTGCAGCGCCGCGCTGCCGACGACGGCGTCCGACACCACGTTGTACTGCTACGACGAGTTCGACCGCCTGACGCGCCAGCGCTCTCCGGGCGCGGCCGAGCAGCAGCAGTTCGAGTACGACGGGATGGACCGGCGCGACAACCGCACCGATCACGTCGGCGCGACGGCGGACAAGAGCGGCTACAAGTACATCGGCGCCACCTCGACGATCTCGGGCCAGCAGATCGCGACCGGCGCGACGACGTCGAGCGCGATGTCCTATGACCGTGACTCGGCCAACGCGCCGCTGGCGGTGACGCTGCAAGCGACGGGCTCGTCGATGCAGACGACCAAGGCCTACGCCACCGACGCCAACGGCAACCCGACCGGCTTGGAGGAGTCCAACGGCACCGTCCCCGGCGCCAACCGCTACGTCTATGACCCCTATGGGGACCTCGACGTGGACGCCAACGCGGGCATGTCCGGCGACGCAGCGACCAACCCGCTGCGCTTCAACGGCTTCGACTACGACAGCGCGGTCAAGACCTATGACATGCAGGCGCGTGACTACCGGCCGTCCGTTGGCCGGTTCCTGCAGAGCGATCGCTATGAGTCCGCGCAGTCGGACCTGTCGCTGATCGCCGATCCGCTGACCCAGAACCGCTATGACTTCGCGGGCAACGACCCGGTCGGCAGCGTGGAGTTCGACGGGCACGACCACCAGGATTCCTGGCACGAGTACGAGGGCGGGCGGGCCAACGACGCGGGGCAGGGCAGCGACTGCAAGAAGTGCACGACGAACATCCAGAAGCGGCCGAAGGACAAGTCCACCGCGACGTACGTGGTCGAGCACGACGGCACGTACTCCACGACCGCTGGCGTCACATACTCGAAGAAGGGATCGGGTCCGACGCCGAAGGCCTATCGGCCGGCGGAGAGCACGATCGACGACGCCGGGACGAACGGCATCGGTGTCCACCCAGCGGCCCCGGATGACGACGCCCGCGCGGCAGGAGACCACTGCCTCGCGAACGCCAAGGGTGGAGGCTGCGGGATCTGGAAGACCGACACGCCGGCCGAGCGCACCGAAGGGCTCATCTTCGCGGCGGGGCTCGTGCTGCCAGAGGTCGCGCCCGAGCTCGGGCTCGCGCGGTTCGCCGGGCGTGCGTTGAGCAGGCTGACGGGAAGGGGCGGTGCCGTTGCCGCAAAGGGAGGAGCCGGCGCACTCGAACGTCTTCCGGAATACGCCGGCGGCAAGACCAGCGGCATCCTGGACACTGGGTCGGGAGAGATAAATCTCCTGAGCGGGTACAAGGGTCCGTCCGCCGAACTTGGCCGCGGAACGCCGGGGATGAACGGCAACATCAAGTCCCACGTCGAGGCACACGCCGCCGCCGTAGTGCGTCAGCAGGGCCTCGACGAAGCAACGCTCTACATCAACCGTGTTCCGTGTCCGGGAGTCCGCGGTTGCGACGCGATGCTGCCGCGAATGCTCCCCCGCGGCGCACGCCTCCACGTTTACGGGCCCAACGGCTTCCGCAAGACGTACACGGGGCTTCCGGATGGCTGAGCACGGGAGCGCTACGAACCG
>JAOPZD010000522.1 GCA_025964295.1 Conexibacter sp. | reverse complement strand
AGCGGCGCGGAGGGCGCCGCCCGGATCGCCGGCCTGCGCGGCGAGGGCCTGGTCATCGTCGACACGCCCGGCGTCAGCCCGCGGTCGACGGGGGAGCTGCGCGCGCTCGGCTTCGAGCTCGACTCGCTCGCGCCCGACGAGCTGCACCTCGCGGTCCCGGCCACGATCGGCCCCGCCGCGGCCCAGGAGCTCGTCGGCGGCGTGCGCGAGCTCGGCGTCGGGGCGCTCGTCCTCACCCACACCGACGAGACCGAGATGCTCGGGACCGTCATCGGCCTCGCGATCGACTCCGGCCTCCCGCTCTCCTACCTGGCCCGCGGCCAGGCCGTCGAGGCGGGCCTGCGCCCGGCGTCCGCCACCGAGCTCGCGAGCGACCTGGTGCCATGAACCGCCTGCTGCCCAGCGTCGGCGACGAGCTGCTGCTCTCGGTCCCCCAGACCGAGCAGATCCTCGTGCGCGTCACGGAGGCCGGGCCCGGCTTCTTCGACCTCGACCTGCTCGAGCAGCCCGCGACGCCGCAGCCGATGCTCGAGCGCAGCGCGCTGATGATCGAGTTCATCAACGACGACGGCATCGCCCGCATGCACGGCCGCCTCGACGTCCCGCGCCACCGCCGCGGCACCGGGCGCGGCTACGGCGTCGGCTTCGGCGAGAAGAACACCGTGCGCTTCGCCCACCGCGGCAGCCCGCAGCTGCTCAAGCGCCGCGAGTTCGTGCGTGCGTCGGTGGACCTGCCGCTCACGCTGCTGGCGGCCGAGGCCGATGAAGAGGACGTGACGACCCACGCCCAGGCGATCGACCTCTCCGGCGGCGGCATGCTCGTCAAGGGCCTGGAGACCGCGCACGTCGACGACGTCCTGCGGTTCGCGCTCGAGCTCGGCGACGACCAGCCGCCCGTGCGCGGCCGCGGCCGCGTCGTCCGGTTGGAGACCGCCGACCGCGTTGGCCTGCAGTTCTGCGAGATCGACCAGGCCGACCGCATCCGCCTGATGCACTTCGCCTTCGAGATGTCGCGCGAGCAGCGCCGGAGGTTCGCCTGATGGCCCGCAAGAAGAAGGGCGACGACGGCGCGGCCCCCGCCGGCGCCGCCGCCGCGGGCATCCGCCTCTCCGCGCACCCTCGCGCGCGCCGTCACATCGCCATGGCCAAGGGCTGGGGCGGCCTGATCGCCTTCGCGGTCGTGATCAAGATCTCCCGCGGCGCCGGCCTGCTGTGGCCCGACGCGCTGGAGCGCGGCGTGATCGGCGGCGTCGTCGGCTACCTCGCCGCGTGGATGATCGTGCAGACGATCTGGCGCCACGTCGCGCTCGCCGAGCTCGAGGACCTCCGCCGGCGCCTGGTCGCCAAGGCCGAGGCGCAGGCCGCCGCCCGCGAGGCGGCGATCGCCGAAGCCGAGGCGACCCGCGGGGCCGCCGCGAACGCGGCGCCCGTCCCGCAGGGCTAGGAGAGAGGCTGAGCGATGCCGCTGGATCCCATCAACCCGATCGGACCGCGGCCCGCGCAGCACCCCGGCGCGATCCCCGCGGTCCGCCACCCCGAGGGCTCCACCGACAAGCGCGAGCGCGACGGCGCCCAGCAGCAGCGCAAGCGCCGCGCCACCGTGCCGGACCTCCCGCCGCCGCCCGACGACGGCCGCCCGCACATCGACGTCCGCGTCTGACACGTCCGTCCAGCGCATCCTGGACGGACCTCAAGCCGGTCTGATGGCCCGCCGATCATCGGCGTAGAAGCAAGCAGCGACAAGGAGTCGCTGTGGGACCCCAACACAAACGTCATCAAGGAGATCGACGCATGTCCCTTCGCATCACGCACAACGTCGAGGCGATGAACAGCTACAACTCGCTGTCCAAGACCTCGGCTGCCATCTCGAAGTCGATGCAGCGCCTGTCCTCGGGCTACCGCATCAACAACGCGGCCGACGACGCCGCCGGCCTCGGGATCTCCGAGTCGATGCGCTCGCAGATCCGCGGCCTCGGCCAGGCCCAGAAGAACATCCAGGACGGCTCCTCCATGGTGCAGACCGCAGAGGGCAACCTGGACGAGGTCCACTCGATGCTGCAGCGCGTCCGCGAGCTGGCGGTTCAGTACAAGAACGGCTCGCTGGACAACAACGCCCGCGCGTCGATCCAGAGCGAGGCCAACCAGCTCGCCTCTGAGATCAGCCGCATCGGCACCTCGGCGTCGTTCAACGGCATCAACCTGCTGAGCAGCGCCACCACGGTGTCGTTCCAGGTCGGCGCCAACGACGGCCAGCAGATCGGCGTCAGCCTGGTCGACCTGGCCGCCACGGTCGGCACGTCCTACGCGTCGCTGTCGACGAGCGGCACCACGGACATCTCCGAGATCGACGCGGCCATCACGGCCGTCTCGACCGCTCGCGCGACGTTCGGCGCCGTGCAGAACCGCCTGGATCACTCCCTGTCGGTGGCAGCCTCCTACCAGGAGAACCTGACCTCCGCCGAGTCGCGGATCCGCGACGTGGACATGGCCGACGAGATGGTGGCCCTGACCAAGAACCAGATCCTGTCGCAGGCGGGCACCGCCATGCTCTCGCAGGCCAACCAGGCCCCGCAGAGCGTGCTGCGCCTCCTGGGCTAGCAGCACCAGTACGCGAAGCACATTCGTCGGGCTCCTTGAACCCGGCAACGCCGAGGGGCGGTCTCCGGACCGCCCCTCGGTCGTTGTGCGCGGACGCCGCGCGTTGAAGGAATCCCTGCGCGGGCCGATCACCCTGGGGAATGAGCGTGGCGAACGTGATGGCGAGGATCGCCGAGCTGCACCAGGGTCTGGTGCCGCCGTCGACCGCTGCCGCCACGGGCGGCGCGCAGTTCGCCTCGATGCTGCAGGACCAGGCGACGTCGTCGGCCGGTCTCGCGGGCACCGCGGGCGGCGCGGCCACGCTGGGCTTCTCGGGCGCCACGGGC
>JAOPZD010000414.1 GCA_025964295.1 Conexibacter sp. | reverse complement strand
TGCTCATCGCGCCCGACGTCCCGGCCCTCGGCGACCCCCACCTCGCCGCCGTACGCGACGACCTCGCCGCCGGCGTCCTGCTCAGCAGCGCCGCCACCGGCGACGGTACGCCGTTCCTGATCGCCCTGTCGAGCGCCGCCCCGGAGCTCCTGGCGCTGGCCGGCGCGACCTTCAACGAGGTGATGGCCGCGGCCGCCGCGGCCGGGCGGGCGCTCGGGATGCTGCGCGCGGAGCGGCGGCTGTCGAGCGTGGGGGACGCGCGGGCGCTGCTGGCGGACCCGCTGACGTCGCCGGAGCTGCGGGGGCTGCTGGCGCCGCTGGCGCCGGGGTGAGGGCGCCGCGGGGCGGTTTGGACGTGGGTGGCGTCGGGTGCGGTGCGCCGGTGGTGGCGCGGCGCGTCGTGGGTCGGCAATGACGGCGAGGTGATCGGGGCTCGAGCGTCGTCGGTCTGGCCGCGGCGCGAGTCGCCGGGACGGGGAGGGTCGTTCGGGACCGAAGCGTAGGTCCGTGTCGTCTAGGTGCCCTATATGGGACTCCAGGCGACACGGACCTCTGCCGACCGGCGATTCGGGCCCGAACGCTCGCCCCGCGCCGCCACGAGGGCCGAGCCACACCGCAACCGTCGGCGTCGCTCCCCGCGTCCTCGCCGTCATTGCCGATCCCCGACGCACCGCCAACCACGAGCGGCCGCGCTGGACGCCCCGGCAAAGGCGCCGCCCAGCTCCTACCGCGCCACCCGCGCCCGCGTCCTCGCCGTCATTGCCGACGCAGGACGCCGCGCATTCACCACCAACGCCTGCGCTGGACGCCACCGGCGCCAGCACGCAAGCAACCGCCGCCTACCGCGCCACCCGCGCCCGCGCCGCCTTCGAATACGCGCTCATCACGCGCTCGCAGCCCGTCGTGCGCGGCCGGACGCGTCCGTAGACCACCGTGTCGCCGCCCGGGCCGCAGTCGACCGACGCCGGTCGGCGCGTGAAGGCCAGGATCGAGTCGTTGCCATTGCCGCCGTGGACGACGTTGCGCCCGGCGCCGCGCAGGCGGATGACGTCGTCGCCGTCGCCGCCGCCGATCGTGTTGGACGCCTCGCCGCCCTGGAGCTGGTCGGCGCCCGGGCCGCCGTCGATGTGGTTGGTCCCGCGGCCGCCGTAGACGGTGTCGGCGCCGGGGCCCGCGAGGACCTCGTCGCGCGCGCCGTGACCGCCGTCGCCGTGGTGGCGGTCGGCCCAGAGGACGTCGTCGCCCTCGCCGCCGAGCAGCGTGTCGCTGCCGTGGCCGCCGAGCAGGTTGTCGTTGCGGTCGGTGCCGTGGACGGTCGCCCCGGCGTCGGAGGCGAGCTCGCGGCGCCCGATCGTCGGGTCCTGGACGGCCGGCGCCTCGACGACGTCCTCGCAGCCGGTGATGTCGCCGCGGCGCACGGCCTGGGCGTTGGAGATGCCGCCGGCCTTGTTATAGGGGTTGATCACGACGGTGTCATGGCCCGCGCCGCAGTCGACGCTCGCGACCGCCGTGCCGTTGTTGACGTAGACCACGTCGTCGCCGTCGCCCGCGTCGATGCGGTCGGGCCCGGAGTCGGCGTAGACCACGTCGTTCCCCGCCCCCGCCTGGATGCTGTCCGCGCCCGAGCCGCCGTGGACGAGGTCGTCGCCGTCGCCCGCGTCGACCACGTCGGGCGCGGGCCCGCCGTCGACGACGTCGTTGCCGGCGCCGCCCTCGACGCGGTCGTGGCCGAAGCCGCCGTAGAGCCGGTCGGCGCCGTCGCCGCCGGTCAGCTGGTCGTCGCCCGAGCCGCCGTCGAGCTGGTCGGCGCCGCCCTGGCCGAGCGCGGTGTCCGCGCCCGTCCCGCCGTCGAGGTGGTCGGGGCCCGCGCCGCCCACGAGGCGGTCGCCGCCCTCCTCGCCGATCAGGACGCCGCCGCGGGCGGTGCGCACCGTGAGGTGGTCGGGACCCGGCAGGCCGAGCAGCGGTGCGGCGGCCGGCTGGGAGAGCGCGGGCAGCAGCGGGGCGGTCGGCAGCGAGTCGACGCTCGCGACGGCCAGCGCCGGGGGCAGGTCGGCGGGCAGGACGGGGAAGGCGGCGAGGTCGGCCGAGGCGGACGCGGAGCAGAGCGCGAGCACGGGCAGCACGAAAAGCAGCGAGGCGGTGGGGGCGAGACGCATCCCTCCGTGGATCGACCCGGCCGCGCCGCGCGCGCAGCGCGGAGGCCCGAACGCGGACCAACGGCCGAGCCGCAGCCTCGAGCCACCCGCACTCAAGGGGTCAGACCCCCTGAGTGCGAGTGACGCAAGGGGTCAGACCCCTAGGCTGGGGGGCAGGGACTCGAACCCCGGATCCCAGGACCAAAACCTGGTGTGTTGCCAGCTACACCACCCCCCAACGGGTGCTGCTGGGCGGATTGTGGCGCACCGCGCCCCGGAGGCGAGCGCCATGTCTCTAGCCTTGCGCCCCGTGACCTCCTTCAGCGCCGTCGTGATGGCCGCCGGACAGGGGACGCGGATGCGTTCTCAGACGCCCAAGGTCCTGCACGAGATCTGCGGCCGGCCGATGGTCGCCTGGCCGGTCGTCGCCGCGCAGGAGGCGGGCGCGACGCGCGTCGTCGTCGTCGGCTCGCCGGACGTCGACCTCGCGCCCGCGCTGCCCGACGGCACACGCACCGCGATCCAGCCCGTCCCCGACGGCACCGGCGGCGCCGTCCTCGCCGCGCTGCCCGAGACCGAGCCCGGCCAGCCGGTCGTCGTCCTCTCCGGCGACGTCCCGCTGGTCTCCGCGCAGGCCATCCAGGAGCTCGTCGACGCCCACGTCGCCTCGGGCGCCGCCGCCACGATGGCCACCACGATCCTCGACGACGCCACCGGCTACGGCCGCGTCGTCCGCGACACCGTCGGCCACGTCGAGAAGGTCGTCGAGACCAAGGCGCCCGGCGACGCCACGCCGCAGGAGCTCGAGATCCGCGAGATCAACACCGGCGTCTTCTGCTTCGACCACGCCGCGCTGGCCGACGCCCTGCCGCGCGTCGGCACCGACAACGCCCAGGGCGAGAAGTACCTGCCCGACGTGCTGACGCTGCTGCGCGCCGACCGCCGCATCGTCGCGGCCCACATCGTCGACGACCCCGCGCTCGTGCTCGGCATCAACGACCGCGTCCAGCTCGCCGAGGTCACCGCGCTGGCCCAGCGCCGGATCCTCGAGCGGCACATGCGCGCCGGCGTCACCGTCATCGACCCCGCCTCCACCCGGATCGACGTCACGGTCGCGATCGGCCAGGACACGACGATCGAGCCGTCGACCACGCTGAAGAACGGCACGACGATCGGCGCGCGCTGCACGGTGCGCCACTCCTACCTCGACGCCGCCACCGTCGAGGACGACGTCACCATCGGCCCCTTCGCCTACCTGCGCCCCGGCGCCGTCCTGCGCAACCGCGCCAAGGCCGGCACGTTCGTCGAGATCAAGAACTCCGACATCGGCGAGGGCACCAAGGTGCCGCACCTCAGCTACATCGGCGACGCCGACGTCGGGCCCGGCACGAACCTCGGCGCGGCGACGATCACGGCCAACTACAACGGCAAGACCAAGCAGAAGACCCGGACCACGATCGGGGCCGACGTCCGGACGTCGGTGGACACGACGCTCGTCTCGCCGGTGTCGCTCGGCGATGGGTCATACACTGCCGCTGGGTCGGTCGTCACCAACGACGTCCCGGCCCGTGCGCTCGCCGTCGCGCGGGCGCGGCAGCACAACGTCGAGGGCTACGCGGACCGCGAGTAGGGAAGGGACCACAACCCCGTGAGCACGAGCATCCAGATGCCTCCCAAGGCGTCGGGTCGGCTGACTACGATGGACGGTGACGTGAGCACCCCGCGGACGATGCCCGTGGCCACGAGCCTCCCGATCGACTACGACAAGCGGCTGATGCTGTTCTCGGGGCGCGCGAACCCCGAGCTCGCGGCCAAGATCGGGTCGAAGCTGGGCGTCGACCTCGGGCCGATCACCCTCAAGACGTTCAAGAGCGGCGAGGTCTACTGCCGCTACGAGGAGTCGATCCGCGGCGCGGACGTCTTCCTCATCCAGCCGATGTGCGGCAACCCGGAGACGGGCATCAGCACCAACGACGCGCTGATGGAGCTCCTGGTGATGATCGACGCGGCGATCGGCGCCTCGGCGCACCGCGTCATCGCCGTCACGCCCTGGTACGGCTACAGCCGCCAGGACAAGAAGAGCGCGCCGCGCGAGCCGATCTCCGCCCGGCTCGTCGCGCGGATGCTGGAGTCGGCGGGCGCCGACCGGGTCCTGACGATGGACCTCCACGCCGGCCAGGTCCAGGGCTTCTTCAACATCCCGGTCGACCACATGACCGCGCTGATGATGCTCACCCAGCACTTCGACGACATGCAGCTCAACGACCTCGTCGTCGTGGCGCCGGACGCCGGCCGCGTGAAGCTGAACAAGAAGTTCGCGAGCAAGATCGGCGCCGAGCTGGCGATCCTCGACAAGGAGCGCCCCGCCCAGCAGGTCGCCGAGATCGCCTACGTGATCGGCGACGTCGCGGGCAAGACCGCGGTGATCGTCGACGACATGATCGACACGGCGGGCACGCTGAAGGCTGCGGCGCACACCGTGCGCGACGCGGGCGCCCAGCGCGTCTTCGCCGCCGCCACCCACCCGGTCTTCTCGGGCTACGCGTACGAGAACCTCGTCGCTGCCGGCTTCGAGAAGATCGTCGTCACCGACACGATCCCGCTGCGCGCCGGCGCGCCGGACAACATCCAGGTGCTGTCCTGCGCCGACCTGCTCACCGACTCGATCCGCCGGATCTTCACCGACGACTCGGTGTCCGAGGTTTTTGGCGGCGAGAACCAGCTGTTCTGATGGACGACCGCCGAAGGCTCGCCGCTGCGGGCGGCGAGAACCAGCTCTTCTGACCTCCACCGCCGCCGCGCTGCTCCAGGACCGGCTCGGGCTGACCGACGACGAGCTGCTGACCGCGCTCGGCGTCGATCCCCTCGCCGTGCTCGGGGGCGACCTCGACCACAAGCCGGAGCTGCCGATCCTCCTGACGCTGACCGAGGAGGCCGCGGAGCGGGCGGGCGAGGGCGTGCTGCGCCGCTGGGTGCGGGCCACCGGTCGCCACGGGCGTCCGATCGACCTGCTGCTCGCCCAGGACTTCGGGACGTTCGAGGACGCGCTCGAGGATCTCCGCGAGCGCGGCTTCGTGGTGCGCGCGGCGCGCTGAGCGCCGGCGTCGTGGCCGCGGCCTCCGCGGCCGGCCCCTACCGGACGAGCTCGGCCGCTTGCGACTTCTCCTGGTGCTTCTCGCCCGGCCACACCCCGAAGAGGTGGTCCCAGCCCTGGGCGCCGACGCGGTCGACGGCGGCGCGGGTGACCTTGAAGGTCACGCCCTGCACCGCCGCGGCGGCCAGGACCTTGGGCCAGTCCGCTTCCCGGGTCGTCGGCTTCGGCGGCTCCTCGTCGTCGAAGATGCCCCAGAGGACGTCGAACAGCTTCTTGGACGCCAGTCCGGCCAGCAGGCCGAGCATGAGCCCGAACGGCTTGTAGAGCAGCCTCATGGTCTCGAACGTACCCGAACGTCCGGCAGAGGACGCCCACGCGGATCGCCTCCGCGGAGGTGCAGGTTCCGACCCGCTGTCCGATGTAATGAGGTAGACCAGAGTGCACCATCCGGACTCGCAGTCGGTGGAAGGAGGCGCGATGGACGGGCAGAACCCAGATCCGCAGGACATGGGACCCGACGACGGGGCCGCAGAGGAGCTGCTGCGGCGTGCGCTCCTGGATCCCGAGGCCGCCGCGGCCGTCGCGCTGAAGGTCGGAGGCCTGGCGATGGCCGACGCCCTGACGGTGGTCTTCCACGGACGGCGCGATCTCGGCACGATCCAGACCTACGTCGCCAACGGCGGCCACGGCGAGGGCGAGCGCCTGGGCGCCCGCGACCTCCTGCGCGTGCCGGTCGACCTGGACCTGGGGGAGAGCCAGACCCGCGAGGAGGCCCAGGAGGCCTATGCGGACCAGGCGCGGACGCTGCGCGACGCGCTGCAGGCCGCCGACACCGTGCTGGCGATCTGGGAGGGCCCGCTGCGCCAGATGTCGGAGTCCGATGTCGCGGTCGTGCGGTCGGTCGACCTCGACGTGCCGCTTCCCGCCCACCGCCTGATGCCCGTCGCGCTCGTGGCCCCCGAGCGCCGGATCACCGTCGTGCCGGTCTGCGGCGCGCGCACGCTGGCCGAGGGCCGCCCGCCGATGGGGATCGCCTGCGCCCAGCAGGATGTCGCGCACGTCTACCCGCTGCCCGACGACCCCGAGGCGTGCCTCGAGGACTTCCTGGTCCGGGCGGCCGACCACGCGCGCCACATGGCGGAGCGCCTCGAGGCGCAGGAGCGCTCGGTCCGGCGGTTCCTCGAGCTCAACGGGCCCGACGACTTCCACGCCGCCGACTGAGCACGCCCGGCGCGCTCATGCGGCATTAGTCTCTGCGGCGCGTGCTCGCCCGCCGTCGCCGTCTGCTCGCGATCCTGGTCCCGGTCGCCGTCGTCTTCCTGGCGCTGTCGTTCGTGACGGCGCGCTTCCTGACGGCCGAGAACGACGAGCGCGACCTCGTCCTCACGCTCGTGCAGCGCGAGGCCGCCGGCGACGAGCGCGGCGTCCTCGCCCTGCTGCGCGGCTGCGACGCGGCGTGCGGCGCGAAGGTCCACGCGTTCCTGCCGCGCGTGTCCGGACCCGGCCCGGTGAAGATCGCGCGCCTGGACTCCGGCACGTCCTACTCCCTGGGCACGAAGGACGGGTGGACGCGGGTCGTCTGGGTCCACGGCGTGGCGGGCCGGCCGCTGGTGCAGTGCGTGCTCGTGCGGCGCGAGGGCAGCCCGCTGACCGGTCGCTCCGTTAGCCTCCGGCGCCTCACCGCGCCGCTGGCCGACAACGAGGGGTCCTGCTGACGGGACGCCGCGTAGGCGTCGGACCGCATCGCACTCCAGCCCCTCGTGTTCCCCCTCCCCGAGATGCTCCGACGCTGCCTCCTGCTGTCCTTCCTCGGCGTGCTGACGCTGCCGGCCACCGCCCTGGCTCAACGCGACGGACTCGCCTCCAAGACGCTCTACAAGACCGGCGCCTCCGGCCGCTACCTGATGGGCGGCCAGTGGCTGTACCGCGCGGACCCGACCGGCAACGGCGCCGCGCAGGGCTTCGCGTCCAGCGCGTCCAGCGCCGGGTGGACCCCGGTGACGGTGCCCAACGCCTGGAACGCCAAGGACTTCAGCGACGCGTCGTTCGCCGGCGGCGTCGGCTGGTACCGCAAGAGCTTCCACCTGCCCTCGAGCGCCAAGCGGCTCTCCTGGGTCGTGCGGTTCGAGTCGGTCAACTACCGCTCCAAGGTCTACCTCAACGGCAGGCTCGTCGGGAAGAGCACGGGCGCCTACCTGCCCTTCGAGATCCGCCTGCCCGCCGGGGTGCTCAAGCGCGGCGGCATGAACCTGCTGGCGGTCCGCGTCGACGACCGGCGGTTCCCGACCGACTTCCCGCCCTCGGGCCTGTCGACCACCGGTGTGCCCACCGGCGGCTGGTGGAACTACGGCGGACTGCTGCGCGAGGTCTACCTGCGCAAGGTCGATCGCATCGACTTCAACACGGTCGCTGTGCTGCCGGACCTGCCGTGCGGGACGTGCGATGCCCACGTCACCTACAAGGCGACGGTCCGCAACTACGGGGACAAGGCCCAGCGGGTGAAGGTGACCGCGCGTCTCGGCGCGCGCCGGATCGCGCTCGGCACTGCGTCGGTGGGGGCCAAGAAGTTCGCGACGTTCACCAAGCGCATCGCGGTCAAGAACCCGAGGACGTGGTCCCCGGCGCGACCCTACCTCTACAACACGTCGCTGACCGCGACGGACGGCAGCAAGACGCTGCAGAGCTACTACGAGCGGACGGGCGTCCGGTCGATCAAGGTCGTCGATGGCCATCTGATGCTCAACGGCAAGCCGCTGAACTTCCGTGGCTTCGGCACGCACGAGGACTCGCTCGACAAGGGCTTCGCGATCGACGACGCCCAGCGCGAGCAGCAGATCCAGTGGGCGCGCGAAGCGGGCGGGACGCTGTTCCGCAGCCATTACCCCCTGCACCCCTATTACTACGAGCGCCTCGATGAGCTGGGGATGCTTGCGTGGACCGAGGTGCCGGTCTACTCGGTGAAGACCAAGTACCTCAAGCAGCGCCTCGTCCGTGAGCTCGCGGCCAAGGAGCTGGCCAGCGCCGTGCAGACGAACATCAACCACCCGTCGATCATCGTGTGGTCGGCCGGCAACGAGCTCAGCGCGCGTCCCGGTCCGGTCCAGGGCTACTACATCCAGCGAGCGGTGCGGCTCGCGAAGTCGCTGGATCCGACGCGCCCGGTCGGCCTCGCCGTCGCCGGCTACCCCTCGGCGGGCTGCCAGCCCGAGTACGGCCCGCTGGACGTCATCGGCATCAACGAGTACTTCGGCTGGTACTCCGGCCCCAACGGCCAGATCGCCGATCGCTCCCTGCTGAGTGAGTACCTCGACGGCGTGCGCCAGTGCTATCCGCAGAAGGCGATCGTCATCACCGAGACGGGCGCCGAGGCCAACCGCGACGGTCCGGTCGAGGAGCGCGGGACCTACCAGTTCCAGCAGGACTTCGTGAACTTCCACTACGGCGTCTACGCGACCAAGCCGTGGCTGTCTGGCGCGCTTTGGTGGACGCTCGAGGAGTTCGCGGTGCGCCCGAACTGGGAGGGTGGCAACCCCTGGCCGTTCTCGCCGGTCCATCAAAAGGGCCTGATCACGATGCAGGGCGTCAAGAAGCCCGCGTTCACCGACATCCAGCGCGTGTACAAGGGGACGAGGCAATGGGGTTGAGCCTCGCCTAGAGGCTGGGTTGAGGCCTCGCCTAGAGGCTGGGTTGAGCCTCGCCTAGAGGCTCGGCTCAACCTTGCGGGTATCGGCCCAGGGGGCCGAACCCGCGTGTGGGTGGGGTTGGGGGGTGTTGGGGTAGGGAAGGGCGGTTTTCTGCGTCGCTTCGCTACCATCGGCCGCCGCTCATGGCCGACCAGACCACCCAGCTCGAAGTCCACGCCCGCGAGGCCGCTCACTCCCGCGAGACCCGTCGCCTGCGCCGTTCCGGCCAGGTCCCCGGGGTTCTCTACGGTGGCGCCGAAGGGCCCGTTGCGTTCGCCGTCGCGGAGCGCACCCTGCGCCACGCGCTGGCCGCAAAGGGCGCGGTGCTCGAGCTGCGGATCGACGGGGGTGCCGGCACGCCGGCCGTCCTCAAGGACTCCCAGCGCCATCCCGTCCGCGGCGAGATCATGCACATCGATCTGCTCCGCGTCGACCTCAAGGTCGCGATCCAGGCGACCGTCCCGGTCGTGCTGATCAACCATGAGCGCGCGCCCGGCATCGTCGAGGGCGGCATCCTCGAGCACGTCACGCGCGAGCTGACGATCGAGGCGCTCCCGAACGACATCCCGGAGTCGATCCAGGTCGACGTCTCCCGGATGGAGATGAACGCCACGATCCAGCTGTCGGAGATCGACGCGCCGGCCGGCATCACGCTCCTCGACGATCCCGACGCGACCGTGCTCGCCTCGATCACGCCGCCGAGCGTGTCGACCGAGACCGGCGACGAGGTCGAGACCGAGACCGAGCGCGTGGGCGACACGGCGAGGGCCGAGGCCGCCACCGAGGACGCGGGCGCAGACGCGGCCGCCGACAGCGCCGAGTAGTCCTCGGCGCCGTCTGAGCCGATGCGGCTCCCGGGCCGTGCGGCTCCCGTCGACTGGCTGATCGTCGGGCTCGGCAACCCCGGCGCGCAGTACGCGCGCACGCCTCACAACGTCGGCTTCCAGATCGCCGAGGCGCTCATCGAGCGCTGGGGGCTGGGCAAGCCGAAGAAGACCTTCGCCGGGCTCTATGCGGACGGCCGGACCCTCCCCGGCGGTCCGCGGGTCGGCGTCCTTCTCCCGCAGACCTACATGAACGAGTCCGGCCGCTCCGCCGGCCCGGCACGCGGCGCGCTGAAGGTCGACCTGGACCACGTGATCGCGGTGCACGACGAGATCGACCTGAAGTTCGGTGACGTCCGCACCCGTCTGGGCGGCGGCCTCGCGGGCCACAACGGCCTGAAGTCGCTGAAGGCCGGCTTCGGCTCGCCTGACTTCGCCCGGGTGCGCGTCGGCGTCAGCCGGCCGGACTCGACCGATCCGGACATCGTCGCCGCCTACGTGCTGGGCAAGTGGCGCCAGCCGGCAGCCGAGGTCGCCGAGCTCGTCGATCGCGCGGCGGATGCCGTCGAGCGGATCGTGGACGGTCGCTCAGAGCTCTGAGCGCGGGGAACGGCCGCCGGGCGGGGGCCATCCGTCCTGTTCCTGGAGCGAGGTACGGCTGGCCGCACCATGGGGGCGTGCATTGGCACGTAGGCTGGCGCCGCTCTCCACGGTCCAGCACGGCACGGAAGGTCTTCCATGGCACGGTTCCGGGCGCTCCTCGCGCTCTCGCTCACGACGGTCGCGGCTGCGCTCGCGGCTGCACCGGCCCACGCCGCGTCGGTGGTCGTCCAGGGCCGCGACGTGGGGCCGGACCTCATCGCGCACCGCTACGAGGCGCCCGCCACCGGCAACGAGACGCTCACCGTCGTCACCAGCCTCACGCCGGACGACGATCCCCAGACCTGGGCCACGAACACCACCCTGGACTTCGACCGCGACGGCAAGGCCGACGCGTTGATCTCCATCTATGGCCCGTCGCCCGTCTCCTACCGGGTCATGAAGCTCACGCCCGACGCGACGGTCCCGTCCATCAACCACGAGCACGACGCGTGCCTCGTGCCCGATCCGGGCAGCGGAAACGCGACGCTGGTCGCCTTCGGCGGCAACGTGCTCCCCGTCGCGTCGCGCGCCGGGAGCCGGGCGGTCACGCTGTCGCTTGACTTCGACCACTTGTTCGGGTCCATCGCCCGCTACCAGCCGAGCATGACGACGTTCTGGACACCGGGGGCGGCACAGACCGGGTCGGGCCT
>JAOPZD010000411.1 GCA_025964295.1 Conexibacter sp. | reverse complement strand
CCCGCCGCGGCCTCGCCCGCGTCCGCGCCGGCCGCGCGCCGCGCGACCGCGACGCCCGCCACGACTCCGACTCCCGTCGTCCCTCCGGCGTCGACCCCGGTGCCGGCGGCCGACACCACCCGCGGCGAGTTCGCCCCGCAGCCCTGAGACCAACACCATGCACTTGCACACGCGAAAGGAATCCATGTTGCACTTCTTCAATCCGCTCGGGCGGGCCGCGCTGGCGGCGATGACCGCCGCCGCCGTCTTCGCGCTCGCCCACGCGGCGCCGTCGGAGGCCGTCGGCACCTACGTCCACCATGGCTGCGTCACGGGCGCCGACCTCTTCGACGCCGACGGCGGCTGGCACCCCGGCGGCTACGCCATCGCCGGCAACGCCAACCTCAACCAGTGCCCCGGCGGTGGCCTCCACACCGAGATGTTCCCGACCTCCGCCATCCCGGAGGGTGCCACCCTCGGCTGGACCTACCTCGCGCCGCCGGACACCGACATCGTCCGGTTCACCGGCACGTTCGCCGGCTGGACCCGGCCGTTCGACGGCAGCCAGGGCCAGATCCAGGTCGTCGACGGCGGTGGCGCGGTCGGCATGACGTTCACCGGCCAGGTCGACCCGGCCGACCAGCGCGCGATCGACTGGTCCGGGCTGCACACCAACGCCGTCGTCGCGCGCCTCAACTGCTTCGGCGCCAGCTGCAACGGCCGCATGGCCTGGGCGTCGTTCTACAACCCCAAGCTGCACCTCGCCGACGCCACGCCGCCCGAGGGCGGAAGGACCGCCGGCAGCCTCGTCGCCGACGCGGCCCTGAAGGACACCGAGGCCATCAACTACACGGCCTCCGACAAGGGCGGCGGCGTGGCGCGCTTCCGGCTCTACGTCGACGGCCGGCTCGCCGGGATCGACCACACCATCGACACCAACAACGGCCACTGCCAGATCTACGCGGTCGAGAACGGCCTCTGGGTCTTCTCCTGGCCCAAGCCGTGCCCGTCCTCCGTCGACGCCGAGGAGCAGATCGACACCACCGCGATCGACGACGGCCAGCACACGATCACCGCCAAGGTCGTCGACGCGGGCCAGCGCGAGGCGCTGCTGTGGACCGGTCAGAAGGTGGTGGCCAACCACCCGCCGGTGAACACCCAGCTGCCGCTCTACGCCAGCGCGACGGCGATGTCCAGCGCGCTGGTCGGCAAGCCGCTGGCGATCCAGAACGACGGCGTCTGGACCGGCCCGAACCTGAACCTCACGCGTTCCTGGGTGCAGTGCGACTCGCACGGGACGACGCCGTCGTGCGCCGCGATCCCCGGGGCCACGAGCCTCAGCTACACGCCGACGGCCGACGACGTCGGCCACCGCCTCCGGCTCGTCGTGACGGCAACCAATCCGGCCGACTCGGTCAGCGTCTACTCGGACCCGACGGCGATCGTGACGGCGCCGAGCTCGGCGGGGGAGACCGTCGTCAAGCCGCAGGCGCCGACGACGATCGTCAACCTCGGCGGCGCGCCGGCCGCGCCGGTGCTCCCGGTGACGCAGATCAGCTCGAGCACGACGCACGCGTTCCGCGGCCGTGTCGTCGGGGAGACCAGCGGGAGCGTCTGCCCGCAGGACAAGGCGACGCTGCGGTTCGAGCACGTCTCGGGCGGCCGGCTCAGGCTCGGCCACGGCAAGGCGTCGACGACGCAGGTCCAGCTCACCTGCACGACGACCGGCAAGGCGGTCGCCGACGCGCAGCTCGACATCGCCACGAAGGTCGGGGCCACGGCCGCGGTCGCGGCCGACACGACGACCGACGGCGCCGGCCACGCGGTGCTCCGCCTGGCCAAGGGCGCCAGCCGCGCGATCACCGTCGGCTACCGCATGTACGCCGACGACCCGGTCGCCCGCGCGACCGCGTCGTTGAAAGTGCTGGTCAACGGCAAGGTGTCGTTGAAGGCCAACCACAAGCACTTGCACAACGGCCAGTCCGTGCGGCTCCGGGGTGCGCTCGCCGGCGGCGAGATCCCCAAGCGCGGGGTGAGCCTCGCGGTCCAGTGGAAGGACGGCAGGCGCTGGCGTCCCTTCGCGCAGATCAAGACCAACAGCAAGGGCCGGTTCTCCTATGCCTACCGGTTCACGCGGACCAGCGGCAAGATCACCTACGCCCTGCGCGTGCAGGTGACCAAGGGCCAGGTCGACTACCCGTTCGTCGCGACGGCCTCCAAGCCGGTGAAGGTGACCGTTGCCTCGTAGGCGACGCGATCACGGCGTCTTCGGACCGCTGCGGCGGCGGGCTCTGCCCGCCGCCGTCGGCGGTCTTGCCGCGATCGCGCTCACCCTGTGTGCGGCCTCGCCGTCCAGCGCCGAGGAGGTCTTCACGAGCCAGGCCGCGGCCGCCCACGCCACCGACTCCACCTGGATCCCGGCCCCGCCGACCAGGGCCGCCGTCTGCATCATCGACACCGGCAACGACCCCAACCCCGACACCACCAACGTCATCGCCCGCCTCTCCGTCGACAACGGCGACGGCCTAGACCGCAACCCCGGCCATCACGGCACCCTCATGTCCATGATCGCCTCCGCGCCCTACAACGGCTTCGGCATGGTCGGCGCCGCTCCGAGCATCAACGTCGTCTCCGTCCGCGCCTCCCGCGACGGCACGACCTTCGCCGGCTCGGACCTCACCATCGCGATTCAGAAGTGTCGAAACTTCCGCACGACCTACAACATCAAAGTGATCTCGCTATCGCTAGGCGGCGAGATGCTGGCCAATCTGGACGCGAGTGCCATGGCGAGCGTCGAAAACAACGTCAACAGCGCTCGCGCCGTCGGAATCAACGTAGTCGCCGCCGCCGGGAACCATGTCGGCGGCGTCGACTGGCCGTCAGCCTACGGTCCGGTGTTCGCCGTGGGGGCTGCTGATGATGACGGGGCCCGTTGCTCCTTCGCTGCCTTCGGGCCCGAGGTCGATCTTTGGGCCCCAGGATGCCCGGTCGATGCTGCACGGCCTGACGGCGCAGCGGTCTGGGCGCAGGGTTCCAGCGAGTCAACGGCCTTCGTCGCCGGAGCGCTGACTCAACTTCGCCAGCTCAGCCCTGACTTGAGCGTGGATCAGGCCGAGCAGCTTCTTGCGGTGAACGCTGCCGCGGGCGTAGCAGGTCCTCTGTTCAACGCGGACAGAACGTTCCGGGCGGCGGGCATGGTTGATCAGTTGGCGTTGGGCCACGCTCATGCCTCCAGGCTGGAGAGCGGCATAGCACCGACCGAGACACCGACCGAGACGACGCCCGTCTCTTCGGGCTCTCACGGTTCGCCGGCAACAGGTGGAGGCCTCGAGCCGGTCCCAACCCTTCCTGAGGCCGGGACGAACCTGTCGCGCCCCCGCCCGGTCGATGAAGCGCGACGCCTACGGTTGCCGCGACCAAGGGTTCGGAGATGGAGCTATCGCCGGCGCGTGTTCGGACTCGTTTTGGCGAACAGGCCTTCGGGCGTCCAAGTGGATGTTCGGGTCTATGCACGAAAGCGAAGAACTTCGTTTCCCACAGCGCGACTGGTCTCGACTACCGGTGACCGACTGCGGACTCGTGTCTCAGGAACGCTGAGTGAAGTGTCGATCACGTACGTTGATCCCACTCGGGCGCGCGCGACGTCTGCTTCGCTCATCGTGCATCCAAAGAGGTAGCACCGCCGGTCGATCAGAAGAACAGTTGCTCGCACGATTTCGCCATATCTTCATTGTGTCTGCGATCGCAGCTGCCATCTGGGCTGTACCGAAGGCGGATGCTCAGGTCCGTCCGTTGCCGTCCGACGTCGGTCCCGTCGAGGGGAGCGCCGCTTTCGTCATTCAGAGTTGCGGCGAATCCGGATCCTCAGCTGGCTGGACCATCGGGAATATCAATACGAATAGCGCGACGCTAAGCAGCGGCGCAGACTGCCCGCCTACGAACCGCCCCCCCGGCTATCCCGCGAGCTATCAACAGGCCGGTCTATGGCTCAGCGATCGTCTCACCAACGCTGGAGGAGGACCAGAATCCGCGGCTTTTGACCGAGTCGAGACAACGTTCGGGACGCTGGCAGGCACGACGATCACCCGCCTCCAGTACTGGCGTTCGATCAAGAAGGAGGCCGAGGACAACTACGAGGCCTACATCTCGCTCAGCTCCCGCAACAACGTCATCGATACCTGCGAGATTGCAGGGGATTCGTTCTGTTACGTTGGGGGTGACGATTGGTATCCCAACGATGCGACGACGGTCAATCGGGGCGCGTATCGGGACCTTGGTGGTCTCTCGGCGTCTTCGATCATCCTCGGCATGTATTGCCGGGACAACGTCAACCATCTGTGCGGCAATGGTTTCTCGCTGACCAACATCGACGTTCAGATCTTCAGCGCCTTCTTGACGATCGCCGATCCTGTCGCGCCGTCGGTCGGGACGCCCGTTGGCGCTGGGTGGACGCAGGAAGGGTGGGTGGGGGGCACGTTGCCGTTAGCGATGAGCTCGAGCGATAACACCGGGGTCTCGGCGACGCGTGTCTATGCAGATGGATCGCTGGTCGGGACACTGCAACGCAGCTGCTCCTATGACCGACCGCGGCCGTGTAGTGATGAGCCGACGGGTGCGGTGGGGCTGTCGACGGCGGGTTTGGCTGATGGCTCGCATGTGATCAGCGTGGGTGCTGTCGATGCTGGAGGCACGGAGACGAAGGTGACCCGTCCGACGGAGCTGCTGGTTGATAACAACGCCCCTGCGGCGCCGGTGGGTCTGGCCTCCCCGGAGGCGGTGTCGGCCACCAACAGCTTCTCGGCGAGTTGGACGTTGCCGAGTGATGCGGGGTCGCCGATCGTCGCGGCGCGGTACCAGCTGTGCCAGGCCGACGTGTGTGGTCCGGTGCGGACGGCGCCGTCGCTGACGGGCGTGGATGGGCTGGTGTTGCCGGCGGCGGGGGAGGGAACGCTGCGTCTTTGGCTTGTTGATGAACTCGGCCATGAGGCGCCGGGGGCTGCGGCGACGGTCAAGCTGACCTATGCGCCCGCCGTCCCGGACGCTCCGGTCGGGCCG
>JAOPZD010000324.1 GCA_025964295.1 Conexibacter sp. | reverse complement strand
CGGCCCGCAGGAGCGCGCGCGGCGCACCGCGCTGGACTCGCTGGCCGCCGCGCTGGCCGCCCACGACCCGGAGCGCACGGTCGCGCGCGGCTACGCGATCGTCGACGACGGCGCGGGCGCCATCGTCACCTCCGCCGAGCAGGCGCGCGCGCTGGGCGACATCCGGCTCTTCTTCGGCGACGGGCCGGTTGCCGCCCGCGTCCTCAACGACATCAAGAACGACGAGGAGGCCTCGTGACCGAGACCCTGACCTACGAGGCGGCCACGGCGCGCCTGGAGGCCATCATCAAGCGCCTGGACTCCGGCGAGGCGGGGCTCCGCGAGACGCTCGACCTCTGCCAGGAGGGCCGCGGGCTGGTCGAGTACTGCGCGGGCGAGCTCGACGCGGTCGGCCAGGGGCTCGAGGAGCTGCGGCTCGACGAGCTCGTCGCCCGGCTCGAGCAGCGCCCCGCATGAGGTCGAACGCTGCAAGCGCCGGCGGCTCGTCATGGCCTGGGCACGTTCGATGAGCGGCGAGCTGTGGGCCAAGGTCGCCGACCTCCCGCTGGAGATCGAGGACTACGCCTTGGAGCGGCTGGAGCGCGAGGTCTCCAGCTCGTTCCTGCGCGTCTCGACCGTCCTGCGCTTCCGCGGCGACGGGCACGAGGGGCTCGGCGAGGACGTCAGCTACGACAACGAGGACCAGGCCGCGCTGCAGGACGCCGGCGCGACCCAGCCGCTGGCCGGGTCATGGACGCTGGAGTCGTTCTGCGACCACCTGGCGGAGCTGGACCTGTGGCCCGAGCCCGCGCGCCACGACGCGTCGGTGCTCTACCGCGTGTGGGCGTATGAGTCCGCGGCGCTGGACCTCGCGCTGCGCCAGGCCGGGATCTCGCTGCAGGAGGCGCTGGGCCGTTCGGCGAGGCCGCTGAGCTTCGTCGTCTCGCTGCGCCTCGGCGAGCCCGCGACGATGGAGCCCCTGCGCGCCCGCCTGGACCCCTATCCGGGCCTGCGCTTCAAGCTCGACCCGACGCCGTCGTGGGACGACGCGCTCGTCGCCCAGCTCGTGGAGACCGGCGCGGTCGACACGGTGGACTTGAAGGGGTTGTACAAGGGGTCGGTCGTCGACAACCCGGCCGACCCGGTCCTCTACCGCCGCGTGGCCGAGGCCTTCCCGGACGCGTGGATCGAGGACCCGGGCATCACCGACGAGACGTGGCCGGTGCTCGAGCCGTTCCAGGACCGCATCACCTGGGACGGCAACATCCACTCGGTCGACGACATCATCGGGCTGCCGTTCCCGCCGAAGATGGTCAACGTCAAGCCTTCGCGCCTCGGCGGCCTGCGGCCGCTGTTCAAGGCCTATGAGCACTGCGAGGAGCACGGCATCGCCATGTACGGCGGCGGCCAATTCGAGCTCGGCGTCGGCCGCGGCCAGATCCAGTACCTCGCGGCGATCTTCCACCCCGACGGGCCCAACGACGTGGCGCCGGGCGCCTACAACTTCGTCGAGCCGCCGCCCGGGCTGCCATCCTCGCCGCTGCCGGTGGCGGCCAGCGCGACGGGGTTCCGCTGGGGGTAGGCGGGCCTGAGCGGGGGTCAGACCCCGCAAGATCTGCGCGGCGCGTGCGTTGGTGCTGACGATGCGTCGTCTCCTCCTTGCCGCCCTGCTCGCCACCCTCGTCGTGCCGAGCGCCGCTCACGCCGCCGACGTCCCGCCCGGCGCCACGTGGTCGCAGCAGACGATCACCGAGGCCGACGGCACCAGGCTGCACGCCGACATCCTGCGCCCGTCGAACCTGCCCGCCGACGCCAGGACGCCGGTGATCCTGTCGATCGGCCCGTACTTCAACCACTCCGGGCAGACCGGTCCGGCCGGCCCCGTCGAGGGCACCGGGTATGACCCCGTCGGCCCCTCGACCGGCCCGAGCGACCGCTTCTCCGACTTCGTCGAGGGCGCGCACCTGATGGAGCGCGGCTACACGTTCGTGATGGTCGACCTGCGCGGGTTCGGCGGCTCCAGCGGCTGCCTGGACTGGGCCGGGCCGGGCGAGCAGGCCGACGTCAAGGCCGCCGTGGAGTGGGCGGCGTCGCAGGCGTGGTCGACCGGCAAGGTCGGCATGTACGGCAAGTCCTATGACGGCGTGACCGGCCTGATCGGCGCGGTGAGCAAGCCCGCGGGCCTGGCGGCGGTCGTCTCCCAGGAGCCGGTCTACGACCTCTACCGCTACCTCTACTCCGACGGCATCCGCTATGAGAACTCGCTGGCCACGCCGGCGCTCTACGACCTGATCGCCGACACGCCCGGCCCGGCGGCCGACGACCCGTCCTACAACGCCAACGGGATGAACGACCTGGCGCGGCCCGGCTGCCCGGCGCTCAACTGGCTCGACCAGCAGGACAGCAATCACGACGCCGCCTACTGGAAGGCCCGCAACCTGATCCCGCGCGCCGCGCAGACCGATGTCCCGGTCTTCCTCACCCAGGGCTTCCTGGAGAACAACACCAAGCCCGACGGCGCCTACGACTTCTACAACAACCTCGCCGGTCCCAAGCGCGCGTGGCTCGGCATGTGGGACCACGTCCGCGGCAACGAGACCGACGCCGCCGGTCGCCTGAAGATGGGCCGCCCCGGCTGGTTCGACGAGGTCATGCGCTGGTTCGACCGCTACGTCAAGGGCGACGCCGCGGCCGACCCGTCCAGCGACCCGGCCGTCGAGGTCCAGACCAGCGACGGCTCGTGGCGCTCCGAGGCCGCGTGGCCGCCCGCCGACGCCACGCCGCTGACCGCCACGCTCAAGGCGGGGTCCTACCGCGACGACGCCACCAACAACGGCTCCCAGGACGGCGCGCTGACGTCGACCAGCGGCCAGGGCGCGTGGACGTTCTCGCCGCCGCTGACCCACGACGCCCACCTCGCCGGGCTGCCCAAGGTCCACGTCGAGCTGTCCGGGATCCTGATCCCCAAGGCCAACCTCGTCGCCGACCTCTACGACGTGGCGCCGGACGGCAAGGCGACCCTGATCGCCCGCCAGGGGCGCATCGCGGCCAAGAACGGCGCGTATGACCTCCAGCTCTACGGCCAGGACTGGCTCTTCCCCGCCGGGCACCGCGTCGGCGTCCTGATCACCGGCGCCAACGCCGAGTGGTGGACGCACCTGCCCACGCTGCAGACCGTCACCGTCACGTCCGGGTCGATCGCGCTGCCGTGGCTCGCGCGCACGCGCGCCTCCGACCTCGCCGGCGGCCGCGCCGTGCGGCTGGACGAGTACGAGGCCGCCGCGCCGTTCACCGTCGACGCCGCGACGATCGCGGCCAACACCGCGCCGTCCTTCGCGCTCCCGCCCGCGATGACGCCCTGACGGCCGACCACCTGGGCTCTCCTGTGTCCCAGAACGCGGAAGGGCCCGCACGCCGGTGCGGGCCCTTCGCGCCTCTCCTCCTCCGGGAAGACCGCGGCAGCGTACACGCTCGACTGGCCGATCAGCCAGCCGCGCAACGCCGGGCCCGTCCGAGCCGATAGAACTCCCGCCCATGCACGAGCGTCTCGGCATCGTCGGCAGCGGCGCGATCGCCTGTGGGTTGGCCGCCGCGGCGGCCCGCCACGGTGAGGTGGTCCTGTGGGCGCGCTCCGACGGGTCCGCCGAGCGCGCGCGCGCCGTCGTCGACAAGGCGTGCGGCCGGCTCAGCGGCGAGGTCAACGCCGAGCACGTCCGGATCGTCCAGGACCTCGGCGAGCTGGCCGCGGCCACCGCGGTCGTCGAGGCGGTCGTCGAGGACGTCGACGCCAAGGCGCGGCTGTGGGGCGCGCTGGCGTCGGTCATCGGCGACGACGCGCTGCTGGGCTCGACGACGTCGTCGCTGTCGGTCGCCGAGCTCGCGGGCGCCTCCGGCGCGCCCGACCGCTTCGTCGGCCTGCACGTCTTCAACCCGGTGCCGAAGATGAAGCTCGTCGAGCTCGCCTTCCCGCCCGAGGCGTCGGACCGCACGCGCGAGCGCGCCACGGCGTTGTGCGAGGACTTGGGCAAGACCGCGGTGACCGTCCCCGACATCCCCGGCTTCGTCGTCAACCGCCTGCTCTTCCCCTACCTGTTCAGCGCCGTGGCGCTGCAGGAGGAGACCGGCCTGCCGGCCGCGTCGATCGACACGTGCATGCAGCTCGGCGCCGGCCATCCGATGGGCCCGCTGGCGCTGCTGGACTTCGTCGGCCTCGACGTCGCGCAGGCCATCGGCGAGGCGATCGGCGCCGCCGTGCCGCCGTCGCTGACGAGACTCGTCGGCGAGGGCGCGCTGGGCCGCAAGAGCGGCCGCGGCTTCTACGCGTACGACTGAGCGGCCGGCGCGGGCGCGGGCGCGGCGCGCGCTAGGAGCGCGTCCGCGGCCTCGCGCAGGACC
>JAOPZD010000301.1 GCA_025964295.1 Conexibacter sp. | reverse complement strand
TCGGCCCCCCACGGCGCGTCGTCGGCGCGGCGCAGGGCGTGCGCCAGCGCGCCCGCCCGCGTCGTCCGGCGGGCGATCATCCACCCCAGAGTGGTCGGCTGGTAGCGCGGCTCGCGCCGTTCGGGCTCGGCATGCGCCACCGCCCGGACGAACCCCGCCACGCGCGCGACCGACAGCTGGAAGGCCGCGTCGTCGCCGGCCAGCCGGCCGGGCTCCTCGAGCTCGCGCAGGCTCATCGGGCGGCCCTCGGCCGCGAGCACGCACAGCAGCTCGCGGGCGACGCTCCGGTACGGATCGGGACGCTCGGTCATCGGGGAGGTGCAGGCTCCACCCGGAAGGTGCGGTTGTCCACACCTTTTCGCACTCTGCACGGCTTCGCGCACGTTGCGCGCAAGTTCCGGGCCGGGATATGGAGGTTCGGGCAGGTTGTGGGCGCGGTCCTGCCGCTCCGGCAAGGCACGTCGCGCAGGTACCGGCGGGTTCCTCAAGGGGCCCAGATCGCGCGTCGATGGAGGAAGGGATGGCCGCCTCCTCCATCGCGGAGATCCCGCGACGCGTCCGCGCCGCGCTGCTCGCCGGCGCGGCGCTGCTCGGCGCCGTCGTCGCGCTGCTCGCCGCCGACCAGCTCGTGGGCCTGGCCGGCGGGAGCGCGCCGCTGCACCGCTGGGCCGTCACCGCGTGCACGCTGCTGGCCACCGCCGCGACCGTCACGCGGGTCGTGACCGTCGAGCGCGAGCGCCGCGCGTGGCTCCCGCTCGCGATCGGCCTCAGCTGCTACGCCGCCGGCTGGCTGCTGTGGACGACGATCTGGAGCGGCGACGCCGACGCCGCGATCCCGTCGCCGTCCGACGCGCTGTGGCTCTGCTTCTACCCCGCGGCCTACGCGACGATGGCGATGCTCCTGCGCCGCTCGTTCGTGCGCGCGCCCGCGAGCATGTGGATCGACGGGCTCGTCGCCGCGCTGACCCTGGCCGCCGCGGGCATCGCGCTCGTCTACGCGCCGGTCTTCGACGACGCGTCGCGCTCGGCGATCGGCGTCGGCGTCCAGACCGCCTACCCGCTCGGCGACCTCGCGTTCGTCGTGCTGGTCCTGGCGATCGCCGCGATGTCGGGCTGGCGCCCGGGCGCGCGCTGGCTGCTGATCGGCGGCGCGATGCTCTGCTGGTTCGTCGGCGACGTCGCCAACCTCAACCACGTCGCCGCCGGCGGCGGGATCGCCACCGGCGCGCCGGACCTCTTCTGGTGCGCCGGGATGGGCCTGCTGGCGCTCGCGCCGTGGCAGCGTCCGAGCGCGCCGGAGGGCCTGCGCGTCGAGGGCGTCCGCGTCCTGCTGCTGCCCGCGGGCTTCAGCGTCGTCGCGCTCGGCCTGCTCGTCCTGGACCGGATCGCGCCGCTCAACGGCATCACGGTCGGCCTCGCGCTGGCCGCCGTCGCGGTCGCGCTGGCGCGCACGACGCTGACCCTGCGCGAGTTCCAGCTGCTGGCCGACGCGCGCCACGAGTCGCTGACCGACGAGCTGACCGGCCTGCCGAGCCGCCGCCACTTCCACCGCCGGCTGGACACCGTCCTGCGCGAGGCCGAGGCCGAGAACCTCCCCTTCGCGCTGCTGATCTTCGATCTCGACCGCTTCAAGGAGCTCAACGACACGCTCGGCCACGCCGCGGGCGACACGCTGCTGCAGCTCGTCGGCCGTCGCCTGCGCGAGGCGCTCGGGCGCGGCGCGTTGCTCGCGCGCCTGGGCGGCGACGAGTTCGCCGTCCTGCTGCCGTCGGGCAACGGCCGCGAGGCGGCGCTGCGCGCGGCCGAGCTGGTCGTTGAGACGATCGGCCGCCCGTTCGAGATCGACGGCCTGGCGCTGGACGTCGGCGTCAGCGTCGGGGTCGCGCTCTATCCCGAGCATGCGTCCCACGACGGCGAGCTGATGCGCCGCGCCGACGTCGCGATGTACCTGGCCAAGGGCGCCGGCGGCGGCGTCGCGCTGTATGACCCGGAGCGCGATCTGCACACGCGCGACCGGCTCGCCCTCGGCCAGCAGCTGCGCGAGGGCCTGGACCGCGGCGAGCTGGAGGTCTACTACCAGCCCAAGGTCGACCCGCAGCTCGGCCGCGTGCTCGGCGTCGAGGCGCTCGTCCGCTGGCAGCATCCGGTCCACGGCCTGCTGATGCCGCCGGACTTCCTGCCGCTGGCCGCGCGCAGCGGGCTGATGGCGCGCGTGACGCGCCAGGTGCTCGACGCCGCGCTCGGCCAGCTCGCGCGCTGGCGCGCGGACGGCCTCGACCTCACGGTCGCCGTCAACCTCGCGGTCGGCGACCTGCTCGATCCCGACCTGCCCGGCGACGTGGCGCGGATGCTCGCCGAGCGCGACGTCCCGCCGACGTGCCTGGCGCTCGAGGTCACCGAGGACGGCCTGATCGCCGACCCGGAGGGCGCGGCCGCGACGCTCGACGCGATCGCCCGCCTCGGCGTGCGCGTCGCGCTGGACGACTACGGCACCGGCTGGTCGTCGCTGGCCCACCTGCGCCGCCTGCCGGTCGCCGAGCTGAAGATCGACCGCTCGTTCGTCTCCGGGATGGTCGCCGACGAGGACGACGCCGCGATCGTGCGCACCACGCTCGACCTCGCGCGCAGCCTGCGCCTGCGCGTCGTCGCCGAGGGCGTCGAGGACGAGGACACCTGGGCGCTGCTCGCCGAGCTCGGCGCCGACGCGATCCAGGGCTTCGTGCTCAGCCGCCCGCTGCCCGCGGCGCAGATCGACGCGTGGCTGGCCGCCCGCCGCGACGGCCCGAT
>JAOPZD010000287.1 GCA_025964295.1 Conexibacter sp. | reverse complement strand
CAAGTACGACGTCCTGCCTCTCGACGACCGCAGCGTCGCCGAGCTCGTCGCCGTCCAGCCCGAGGCGATGATCCCGGCCGGCGGCGTCTACCGCTACTACCCGGGCACGCTGCCGGTGCCGGAGTTCGCGGCGGCCAACACCCGCGGACGCTCCTACAAGATCCTCGCCCAGGTCGAGATCGACGACGGCGACACGCACGGCGTCATCTACGCCCAGGGCGCGCGTTTCGGCGGCCACTCGCTGTTCGTCAAGGACCGCAAGCTGTGGTACGCCTACAACTTCATCGGCATCCCGCCCGAGCAGCAGCTGGTCGCCGACGTCGACCTGGAGCCCGGCCGGCACGTCGTCGGCGTCGAGTTCAGCAAGGAGAAGCTCGGCGAGCGCCACGAGACCCACGGCACCGCGAAGCTCTACGTCGACGACCAGGTCGTCGCCGAGGGGGCGCTGAAGACCCAGCCCGGGCACTTCGCGCTGTGCGGCGAGGGCCTCTCGATCGGCCGGGACTCCGGCGACCCGGTGAGCAAGGAGTACCCGGCCGGGTACGCGTTCGAGGGCGGGCGGATCCTGGAGGTCGAGGTCAACATCGGCGACGACGTCTACCTCGACGTCGAGCGCGAGTTCGCCGCGGCGCTGGCGCGCGACTAGCGCCGTGGGGCCGGCGCGGCTGAGCCGGCGTGCCCGCGACGCCCAGGGTCGGCGACCGGCCCGAGCGCGGATCACCCCGCGCGGATGGCCCGGGCTCACCCCCCGGCGCGCGAGCCTGACCGGGATGCGCGAGCTCTTCCGGCTGCGGACCGCGGTGACGCTGCTCGTCGCCGCCGGCGCCCTGCTCGTCCTGAGCCCGATCGTGCCCGGCTACGACGTGGCGGGCCTCGGGTCGGCGCTCGCCGCGGCGGCGATCGCCGGAGCCCTGAACGCCCTCGTGTGGCCGATCGTCATGCGCGTCGCGCTCCCGCTCACCGTCCTGACGATCGGCGGCGCCGTGCTGGCCCTCAACGGGGCGATGCTGCTCCTGGTCGCCGCGATCGTCCCGGGCGTCACCGTCGACGACCTCGGCACGGCGATCGTCGTCACGCTGGCCGTCACCGCGATCACCGGGCTCACCGCGGCCGCGCTGTCGATCGACGACGACGCGCGCTTCGCCTCGCACGTCGCCCACCGCCGCGCACGACCCGCCGACCCGATCCGCACGACCGTGCCCGGCGTGCTCTTCCTGGAGATCGACGGGCTCGCCCACGCCGTGCTGCAGCGGGCGCTGCGCGACGGCCACGTCCCGACGCTGGCCGCGTGGATCGCCGACGGCGACCACGTGCTCACGCGCTGGGAGACCGACTGGTCGTCGCAGACCGGCGCCTGCCAGGCCGGGATCCTGCACGGCGACAACCACGACATGCCCGCCTTCCGCTGGTGGGAGAAGGACCGCGGCGGCCCGATCGTCACCAACCACCCGCGCGACGCCGCCGAGCTCGAGCGCCGGATCTCCGACGGCCGCGGGCTGCTGCACGACGACGGCGCGAGCCGCGCCAACATCCTCAGCGGCGACGCCGCGCACTCGCTGCTGACCATGTCCACCGTGCTGGACGTCCGCCGCGGGCGCCTGGGCGCGGACTACTACACGTACTTCGCCAGCCCCTACAACGTCGCCCGCACGCTGCTGCTGACGATCGGCGACATGGCGACCGAGCTGGCCAACGGGCTGCGCCAGCGCCGCCGCGACGAACGCCCGCGCGTGCCCCGCCCGCTCGCCTATGCCCCGCTGCGCGCGTTCGCCACCGCCATCCAGCTCGACCTCCAGGTCGAGGCGGTGATCGGCGACGTCCAGGCCGGGCGCCCGACCGTGTACACGACGTTCCTCGCCTACGACGAGGTCGCCCACCACTCCGGGATCGAGCGTCACGACACCCTGGCGGTGCTGCGACGCGTCGACCAGCGCATCGCCCGGATCGCCCGCGCGGCCGCGCGCGGGCCGCGGCCCTACGAGCTGGTCGTCCTCTCCGACCACGGCCAGACCCAGGGCGCTACGTTCGCCGACCGCTACGGCACGACGCTGGAGGCCATGGTCCGCGGGGCCTGCGCGACGGCGGCCGTCGCCACCGACCACGAGGACGAGAGCGAGGCCGGCGGCCAGCTGAAGGCCGCGCTGGCCGAGGCGGCGACCGGCGACAGCGCCTCGGCCCGCGCGGTGCGGGTGGTCGCCGGCCGCCACGCCGAGCTGGAGCGGGCGGACGGCGGCGCCGCCGACGGCGCCCATCTCCCCGAGATCGCCGTCATGGCCTCGGGCTGCCTCGGCCTGGTCTCCTTCCCGCGCCTCCCCGGCCGCGTGGACCGCGCGACGATCGACGATCGCTACCCCGAGTTGTTGTCGGCCTTGATCGAGCACCCGGGCATCGGCTTCGTGGTCGTCCGCGACGGCGCGCGCGACGTCGTGCTCGGCGACCTGTCGCCCTACGGGGCGCGCGCGGCCGCCCACGTCGCGCGCACCGCCGCCTTCCCGCACTGCCCCGACATCCTCGTCAACAGCACCTACTGGCCGCAGACCGACGAGGTGGCGGCGTTCGAGGAGCTGGTGGGCTCCCACGGCGGCCTCGGCGGGCCGCAGTCGTTTCCCTTCGTCCTGGCGCCCGCCGCGCTGGCCATGCCCGACCGCGACGTCGTCGGCGCCGCCGACCTCCACCGGGTCCTGCGCGGCTGGCTCGCCGCGCTGGGCCACACCGCGTTCCAGGAGGAGCAGCCACCATCGGATCCCGCGACCGCCTCACCTGGCTCGGCCACGCGACCGTCCTCCTCGAGGTCGGCGGCCTCCGCCTCCTGACCGACCCGGTGCTCGGCAGCCGCGTCGCGCACCTGCGCCGGCAGGGGCCCGCGCCCGCCGCGCCCGCGCCCGTCGACGCCGTCCTGCTGTCGCACCTGCACCGCGACC
>JAOPZD010000283.1 GCA_025964295.1 Conexibacter sp. | reverse complement strand
GGCCGGCTTGGCGGCCGACGTGGACGTGGGCGCGGCGGCAGCGGGCTTGGCGCCGTCGTCGCTCGACGAGCCGCAGCCGGCGGTCAGGAGCGCGAGCGCGGCCAGCGCGGCGCCCAGATGGGAACGGCGGGGGTACGGCATGGGACGGGACGACCTCACGGGACAGGGGCCCGCGTTCTCCTCCGCGCGCCGGAGTCGGCGACGCTACCGGGAACGAGAGCCCCTGTGCAACTGGACATCCGGGTGGTCCGCGACCGCAGCGGAGAGGGAGGGATTCGAACCCTCGGTGGACCGTGAAGCCCACACACGATTTCCAGTCGTGCCCGTTCAGCCGCTCCGGCACCTCTCCTGGAAGGGGGCGAGGATAGCGATCGACCGCTTCCGCGGGCGGTGTGGCTCAGAGCTGCCAGGCGCCGTCGGCGAGCACCGGCGTCTCGGTGCCGTCGGCGGCGACGCCGAGGACGCGCACGTCGGACGAGCCGATCATGAAGTCCACGTGGATGTTGGAGTCGTTGACCGCGTCGGCCTCCGAGTCGTCCACGCACATCTGGTAGGCGTGGCCGAGCGCGATGTGGCTCGCGGCGTTCTCGTCGAGCAGGGTGTCGAAGAACACGGTGTCCAGCGCGCCGATGCGGCCCTCGCCGTCGACCAGCGCGACCTCGCCGAGGCGGTTGGCGTTCTCGTCGCGCGCCGCGTAGGAGCGCAGGACCTCGGCGTTCTCCTCGGCGTCGATGCGCACCGCGCGCCCGTCGCGGAACTCGACCTCCAGCCCGCGGATGATCGAGCCGCCCAGCACCAGCGGCTTCGTCGCGCGGACGACGCCCTCGGCGCGCAGCGGGTCGGGCGACGTGAAGATCTCCTCCGACGGCAGGTTGGGCAGGTGGACGATCCCGTCGACGGTCTCGAAGCGCGCGGCCAGGAACTTGGAGGTCTTCATGAGGCCGACGGTCAGATCGGTGCCCGGACCGACGAAGCGCAGGGCGTCGAAGCGCCGCTCGGTCACGCGACCCGCGGCGGCGACCAGCGTCTCGGCCCGCTCCCGCCAGGCGGCGATCGGGTCGTCGGTGTCCAGCCGGCAGACGTGCAGGATCTCCTCGCAGAGCTTGACCCACGCCTCGTCGGCGTCGAGGTCGGGATGCACGAGCTGCGCCCACGGCCGCGTCGGGCACGGCACCGCGGTCCAGTTCGTCGTGCGCTCGTTGACGACCTGGCCGGTCTCGCGCACCGCGGGCAGCTGGTCGCGGCCGACGCGGCTGGGATCGAGGTCGCTGAGCAGTCCCGGGTGCGCCGGACCGGTGAGGCCCACGCGGGCCGCGTGCTGGCGGCCGAGCTCGAGGATCCGCTCGCCGTACCAGGAGGGCACGAAGTCGAGGGTGTCCTCGTCGGCGTACTGCAGCCGCGCGCGCTTGACGTGGAGGTCGAAGTAGCTGACGTCGACGAACTTCGCGCCGTGCCGGTAGCCGGCCGCGGCGATCGCGCGGGTCACGGACTCCTTGCCGATCTCCGAGCCGATCGACAGCAGCTGGCCGGGCTGGAGGTTCGCGGCGGTCAGGACGACGAGGTCGGCGAACCGCTCGAGGACTGCCGGATCGTCGAAGGCCGCACGCTTCTCGGAGCTCATGACCCCACCCTATCGGCGGGGATGCGGTGCGTTGAGCAGCGTTGATCCGCGGAGCGTCGCTCAGACGTCGTCGACGAGGTCCAGGACCGCGTCGAGGCCCGAGATCTCGAGCACGCGGGCGACGGACCCGCCGGGCACCGCGCAGATCTTGAACGCCCCGCCGTGCTCCTCGGCGGCCAGGTGCGCGGCGACGATCACGCGCACGCCCGTGGAGTCCATGAACTGCAGCCCGCGGAGGTCGAGCGTCGCCGAGGCGCCAACGCCCAGCGGCGGCAGCAGCGCCTCCTCCAGCGCGGGCGCAGTCGCGAGGTCGAGCTCGCCGCGGACGGCGATGACGATCCGGTCGTCGGCCTGCTCGACCGCGACGGCGAAAGGTTCTGGCTCCGGTGCGCTCACGGACAGCGAAGCCTAACCGGGATCCGCACCGGTCACCTGGCTGACAGATCCCGTGCAGGGGGCGCGGGCGCCGCCGGCTCAGGCCGTCAGGGCCGCACGACGTCCGGCAGGGGACAGCCATTCGCGCAGGAGGTCGTCGAGCGCGGGGCTGTTGAGGAGGTCGAAGTGGTCGTGGCCGCCGACGTGCCGGCGGCTGTCCTCCTCGAAGGCGATGACGCTGCGGCGCCCCTGCAGGCCGTGCGCGCTGGGGCCAAGGACCAGCAGGTCGCCGACGATCCGGCCGACGGGATGGTCCGGGCTCGTGCTCAGCGTCGCGGCGACGACGTGGTGGCGGGCGCCGGGGATCAGCGGGACCTCCGTGCGCTCGAAGCCGCGCAGCGCGTCCGGATCGAGGGTCTCCCACTCGGCGTCGACGAGGCGGCCATGGCGCAGGTCCTTGATCCCGACGCTGCGGGCGCGCAGGACGGCGGCGACCGGGCGGCTCTCGGGCAGCGAGCTCAGCGCCCAGCTCGCGAGGTGCGTGGCCTGCTCCAGCGGCGCGCCGAGGTGCGGCGTGCCGAGCGAGATGGTGGTCTCGACGCGCCCCGGCCAGCGGTCGCCGCGCGCGGTCGCCGCGTGCGCGGCGCTGCGGATGACGAGGCCGCCCATCGAGTGCCCGACGAGCGCGAGGCCCTCGATCGGGACCGGCCACGCGGCGACGAGCGCCTCGAGCAGCTCCGCGAGACGGCGGCCGTTCTCGGAGACGTGGAGGCCCGTGTTGTAGCGGATGGTCACCGGCGTGGCGGCGACGTCGGGCAGGACGCGGGTGGCGTAGGTGCCGTCGCGCTGGGCGGCGCGGATCGACCACGCGGCGTCGCTCTCGCAGAGGCCGTGGACGAAGACGACGGGGCGCGCGGTGGCGTGGGGGAACGCGGCGGCGAGAGCCTCCGGGTCGTCCGCGGCGACGTCGCGGCCGCCGACGCGGACGGCCATCGGGATG
>JAOPZD010000272.1 GCA_025964295.1 Conexibacter sp. | reverse complement strand
TGCTCAAGGCGCGCACGCAGGCCGACCGCCTGCGCGGCCGCGCCTAGGCGCAGGCGCCGCGCTCGATCGACGCGACGCGCACGCCGCGCGGCGCGCCGAGGTACGGCGTCGAGCCGGTCGCGGCGATCGACACGTCGCCGAAGGCGTAGGCGTCGCCGCCGCCCAGCCGGATCCCGGCGATCTTCGCCTGGCCCTGCGGCGCGACGCTCGTCCGGTAGGTCCTGCCGTCCGCGGTGACGGTGATCGGGCGGTCCTTGGTCATGCCCGGCGGCGGCTGGAAGATCAGGGTCACGCACGAGCCCGTGCCCGCGTCCTTGTAGACGCGCAGCAGCATCTTGGTCTTGGGCAGCGTCCACGACGCGTCGTCGCCGCCGCCCACGAACCACTTCAGCCGCGGCGCGCCCTGGAGCCGCACCAGGCTGTACGGGACGTAGCCCGCGTACTTGATGGTCTTGCCGTACAGCGGCGTGCGCGGCGTGATCTCGTATTGGAGCATCAGCCGCGGGATCGGCACGTCGGCGTGCAGCCTGCCGGTGACCACGTCGATCTTGATCTGCTTGGACTCGCCGTAGAGCGGGTCCAGGCCGACCGAGCCGTCGACCTGGAAGATCGTCCGCTTGAAGTTGTTGAAGAACGCCACCTCGCGCCAGGTGTCGTAGAGGTCGCGCTGGGAGATGTCCGGGCCGGTGCGCGAGGCGAAGACGCCGACGGTGGCGTCGCCGCCGACGGTCTCGTCGACCCACGCGTGGCCGGCCAGCTGGGCCGGGCCGTAGTTGGCCTCGGCGCTGAAGTGCTTGTCGACGTAGGTCATCTGCCCGAGCTGCAGGACCGCCAGCCCCAGCGCGAAGGCCACCGCGAGCACCCGCGCCGGCGTCCCGCCACGGCGCAGCGCGAAGACCGCCAGGGCCATCGCCGCCGCGATCGCGAGCGCCAGGATCAAGGCGTAGGAGAACCCGACGTCGGGCAGGTGGCTGCCGAGGTTCAACAGCAGGATCTTGCCGTGGAAGACCTGCGCGGCGAAGATGTAGTACTGAAACGACGCGGCGTCGCCGCGCCACGGCACGCCGGAGAACAGCCACAGCGTGACGGCGGTCCCGGCGATCAGCCCGATCGGCCCGATCTCGCGGCGCCCGACCGCCGCGGCGGCGGCCACGACCAGCGGGATCGCCAAGTACATCATGTAGCGCTCATCGGGGCCGGCGCGCATGGTCGAGTAGGCGACGACGACGGCCATCGCCGCCGCGATGACCGCCAGCGCGAGGCTCTCGGCGCGCGCCGGGCGCACCAGCGACTTGCCGATCCAGGCCAGCGCGACGATGCCGGGCAGCACGCCGATGCCCGAGACGACGTAGGCGAGGTCCCAGCGCACCAGGCGCGGCAGCGCGCCCCAGTTGCCCGTCACGCTCGCGCCGTAGACGCCGGTCAGCGGATCCAGCGCGGAGCGGTCGACGGCGTAGAGGACCAAGACGATCAGGACGGCGCCGCCGACCAGCGCCCAGGGCAGGATCTGACGTGGCGTCCAGGTGCTGCGCGACGCCCACGCGGCGCGGGCCCGGCTCGCGCCGACCGCGAGCATCGCCAGCACGAGCACCGGCCCCAGCAGCAGCATCACGCTGCGCGCCAGCGAGGCCACGCCGATCAGCGCGCCGGCCTTGACCAGCGAGCCGAGCGTCGGCTGGACCGCCGCCTTCCAGCTGAGGTAGAGCGCCCATGCGGCCAGCGGGTAGGCCAGCGACTCGGTCATGAACGTCGAGGTCACGACCGCCCATGGCGTGACGATCGCCAGCAGCGCGCCGCCCGCCGCGACGGCCGGGTGCACGCCGAGCGCGCGCAGCCAGCGCCACACCGGGATGACCGTCGAGAGGTAGGCGACGAGGTCGACGATCCGCACGACGCGGAAGCCGCCGGGCGAGCCGAAGATCCCGGGGCCGAAGCCCAGCAGCCAGCTCTGCAGGCGCTGCAGGCCGCGCTGGTCGGCCGTGGTCGACCACAGGCTCGACGGGAAGTCGGCGTAGGCGAACCGGCCGGTCACGCGGTAGACGTCGTCGTCGAGCGTGTGCGACCAGATCGTGAACGCGTAGTGGCGCAGGACCAGGCCGACGACGACCACGGCGACGGCCAGCGCGAGCGGGTACGCCCAGGGGCGGCCGGGCGCCGGCCACCGTCCGGCCCGGCGCGCATCGCCACGTCCGGGCGAGACGGTCGTGCTGGACGACGGCATCGCGGCCACTCTACCCACACGTCGCGGACGCACGCCGACAGCGCCGACCCATACGCTGTCGCGCCGATGTCCCGTTTGCGTCCCCTCCTGCGGCGCGTTCCGCTCCCGCTCGCGCTGCTGCTCGGCGTCGCGGCGGTGCTGACGCTCGGCTGGGCGCTGGCGACCGCGCCGCTGCAGGGCCCCGACGAGTCCGACCACGTCGGCTACGTCGAGCACCTCGCGACCACGGGGCACATCCCGTCGGCCACGTCGGGCAAGAGCACGTACGCGACCGACGAGGGCGCGGCGCTGGCCTCGGGCTTCTCGCGGATGTACCAGAACCGTCTGGCGCGGCCGCCGTGGAGCGACGCCGCGCAGCGCGGCTTCCGTCAATACGAGGACCGGCTCCCGGCCGGCGCCCAGAAGACCGGTGAGGGCCCCAACTCGGTCGGCAAGAACCCGCCGCTGTACTACGCGCTGGGCGCCGTGGTCTGGAAGCTGACGCCCGGCGGCTTCTTCAACCACCTGTTCGCGCTGCGCGCGCTGACCGGCCTGATGCTGCTGGTGACCGTCGCGCTGGCGTGGCTGATCGGCGCGGAGGTCTTCGGCCCGCGGCTGCTGCCGCGCACGGTGACGACCGGGGTCGTCGCGCTGCTGCCGATGGACGGCTTCATGGGCGGGATCGTCAACACCGACTCCCTGCTCGCGCTGATCTGGGCGCTGTTCACGCTGCTGGCGCTGCGGATGGTCCGGCTCGGGCTGTCCTGGCAGCGCGCCGCGGGGCTGTCGCTCGTCGCGGTCCTGTCGATCCTCACCCACGGCCGCGGGCTGGCGATCGTCCCGCCGCTGCTCGTGGTCCTCGGCGTCGCGTGGCTGGTGCATCACAAGTCGCTGCGCACGACGCTGACCGCCGCGGCCGGCTCGGCGGGCGTGCTGGTCGCGGGCTTCGTCGTCTACCGGCTGGCCTCGTCGGCCGCCGGCTCGGGCGGCTCGCTCTACGGCGGCGAGGTCAACCTCGGCCAGAAGCACACGTTCAGCATCCGGCAGCTGATCACCACGACGTGGCAGTTCTACTTCCCGCGGCTGGACTCGATGGCCAAGCGGATCGGGCCCGACATCGGCTACCGCCAGATCTTCGTGCAGCAGTGGTTCACCGGCGTGTTCTCGAGCTTCGAGGTCTACTTCCCGTTCTGGGTCTATGACACCGTGCAGGTGATCGTGGCGCTGCTGATCGTCGCCGCCTACACGCTCGGCGTCCTGCGCTTCCGCGCGCTGCTCGCTCACTGGCCGGTGATCGTGATCCTGCTGGCGACCGCCGGGAGCATGCTGGCGCTGCTGCACATCGCGTCCTACCGCGCCCTGGCCAACGGCGCCGACAACCCGCTGATCGTCGGCCGCTACCTGCTGCCGCTGACGCCCATCCTCGGCGTGGCGGTCGCCGCGCTGGTGGCCGCGCTGCCGCGCCGGCTCGGCGTGGGGCTGGCGGTCGCGGTGTGCTCGGGGTTGTTGATGCTGTCGCTCGGCGGCCTCGCCCTCAGCGTGGAGCGGTTCTATGCGTAGCCGCCTGGCGAACCTCGGCACGGGCCGGCGCGTCGTCGCCGCGACGCTCCTGCTGCTGCTCGCGTGGTTCGTGGTCAAGGGCCTGCCGTTCCTGACCAAGGACCGGCCGGCGATCTGGGCGACGCCGACGTCGGAGGCGTTCGACGCCGCCCAGCTCGCGCCGGTCACCGTCCCGGCGCGCGGCGGCCGCGTGTGCGTCCACGGCATCCCGTGGGCGCCGGAGGCGAGGTACGTGCAGCTGCGCGTCCTGCCCGGCGTGAAGGCCACGACGCCGCCGATCGACGTCGTCGCCGCGGCGCCCGGCTACCACGCGACGGCGACGATCCCGGCGGGCCTGCCGCAGAACGCGCAGGCGCTGGCGCGGATCGCGCCGGCGCCGCGCGAGGTCACCGGCAGCCTCTGCGCGATCAACCGCGGCCCGCGGCCGCTGGCGCTCTATGGCGTCTTGAAGTCCGGCCGCCTGGAGGCGCCGGTGAAGGTCACGATCGACGGCAACCCGCTGCCCGACCGCCAGCTGACCGTGACGCTGCTGACCAACCCGTCGCAGTCGCCGCTCGCCCGCCTCGGCGACATCTTCTCCCACATCGCGGCCTGGCGCCCGTGGGGCGCCTGGGCGGTGTGGATCGTCGCGCTGCTGCTCCTGCTCGGGACGCCGGTGGCGCTGGCCGTCGCGCTGGGGCGCGCGGCGGAGGCGGACGCGGCGGTAGATCGGAAGAGC